>NZ_JBHJQP010000037.1:0-49627 GCF_042262625.1 Streptomyces sp. NPDC056347
CTCCGGCCCCGTCGGGACCGGAGCGGCCGTCCGCCCTGGTACGCGTGGTCAGCCGGTGTCCGGCCCGGGCGGGTACACCGTCGCGTGCGCCGCGCGGAAGAGGGCCTCGGCCTCCTGGCCGCTGAGTCCCTGGGCCCGCGCCTCGTTCAGCCACTCGGTGAG
The DNA here is from genome assembly GCF_042262625.1 of Streptomyces sp. NPDC056347. Classification (NCBI taxonomy): domain Bacteria; kingdom Bacillati; phylum Actinomycetota; class Actinomycetes; order Kitasatosporales; family Streptomycetaceae; genus Streptomyces; species Streptomyces sp. NPDC056347. Next base: position 163 of record NZ_JBHJQP010000037.1, read on the forward strand.
CGAGGCGCGCAGCGGTGAGTCGGCGCCCGCCTGGGGCGGGACGAGGGTGCGGGTGATGAAGGTGCCCGCCCCCTGCCGGACCTCGGCGAGACCGGCGCGCTCCAGCTCCCGGTACGCCTTGAGCGTGGTGTTCGGGTTGACCTTGGTGTCGGCCGCCACCTGCGCGGCCGTGGGCAGCCGGTCACCCTCCTCCAGGGCGCCCATGCGCAGCGCCTGCTCGACCTGGCGCACGATCTGGAGGTACGTCGCCACTCCGCTGCGCCGGTCGATCCGGAACACGACCACCGCCTACACCTCCTCTTCCCTCCGTCACGGCCGAAGACGCTCTAGAGCGGGCGACGGGACACCCGCAACAGCACGAACGCGGTGAGGACCGCGGTGCCCGCGAGCAGCAGGCCCGCGCCGAGCCACTGCATGCCCGCCATCTGGTTGTATTCCAGGTACTCGTAGACATTGTTCACGATCCCGTGCTCCTTGATGCACGCGTCCGACGCCTTCTCGGTGGTCTTGGCGCACAGACCCCAGCCGTAGAGGTGCCCGTCGGCGGAGCCGACCCAGCGGTCCACCTCCAGGGCGTCGTTCAGCCGGGCGGGCATGTCGTCCTGGAGCGGGTAGACGAGCGTGCGGGTCGAGGCGAGCTTGACGATCATCTCGTCCCAGAACACCCCGAAGGCCCAGGAGAGGAACAGCGTGGCGGCCATGGCCGGGAGGACCCGGCGCACCAGTACACCCATGGTGATGCCGGCGGCGGTCAGGAAGAGGCAGAGCGCGGGGAGCACCGGGCCGGTGATGTCGAAGATCGACCCGCTCGACCAGTCGTACGGGAACACCGGGCGGAGGGGCTTCCACCACCAGGTGAAGACCGCGGACAGCACCACGGCGGTCACGAGCACCGCGCCGTAGATCCAGGCGAGCTTCGCCGCCACCCAGCGCCCGCGTGACACGGACTGGGTGGTGACCAGCTGCGCGGTGCCGTGCTCCTTGTCCCCGGCGATCAGCGGGGCGCCGACGAAGACGGCGAGCAGCAGCGGCAGCGCTCCGAGCGCGCTGATGATCAGGTTCACGCCGTCGGAGTCGAAGTCCATCGACATCACGTTCTTGTCCGGCCAGCCCGCGGCCTCCAGAACGTCCTTCATGCGGCTGCGCTCGTACACGATCCAGATCGGGCCGAGGACCGCCGCGCCGAGCAGGGTGAGCAGGGCGCCCCGGTGCTGGCGGGTGACGAGCCAGCTCGGCCCGCGCAGCAGGCGGCGCTTGGGGGTGTCGCCGGTCCGGGGGGTTTCGGTGAGGGTGGTGCTCATGCGGCGTGGCTCCCTTCGGCCTCGATACGGGCACCGGGTGTGAACAAGGGGGGCGCGTCCGGCGAGCGCAGATGCGCCAGCAGTACTTCCTCCAGGCTGGGTTCGGCGACCACCCAGTCGCCCGAGAGGGGGCCGTTGGGCCGCACCAGCGCGTGGAACTGCCGGCCCTGGACGCGGTACTCGATCACGGTGTGGGGGGCCAGCGCGGTGGCCGGGTCACCGTCCGGGGCGAGCCCGGTCACCAGTGCGTGGGCCGGGACGAGCGCGTCCGCGTCCCCCGCCATCCGGATCCGGCCGCCCGCGAGCACGAGCAGGTAGTCGCACATGTCCTCCAGCTCGGAGAGCATGTGGGAGGACATGACGACCGTGGTGCCGTGCTGGACGGCCTCCGACATCAGCAGCGTGCTCATGTCGTGGCGGGCGAGCGGGTCGAGGTCCGACATCGGCTCGTCGAGCAGCAGCAGATCGGGCCGCTTGCCGAAGGCCAGGGCGAACGCGACGCGGGTGCGCTGGCCGCCGGAGAGCGTGCCGACCCGGGCCTCCATCGGCACCTGGCCGGCCCGGACGATCCGCTCCGCCGCCACCTGGTCCCAGCCGGGGTTCAGCTCGCTGCCCATGCGCAGCGTCTCCGCCACGGTGAACCGCTTGAACAGCGGCTTGTCCTGTCCGAGGAACGCGAATCTCGGCATCGCGCGGGAGTCGTCCACCGGCACGCCGAAGATGCTCAGGCTGCCTTCCGTGGGCTGCACCTGACGGGTGGCGATTCCCAGCAGGGTGCTCTTCCCGGCCCCGTTGGGACCGACCAGGCCGCAGATCCGGCCGGCCGGCAGCCGGAAGGAGACGTCTTCCAGCGCCCGGCCTCGACGGTAGCGCTTACCCAGGCCGCGGGCCTCCAGGGCCCAGGCGCCGGACGAGCCGGTCGGGGTCAATGCGTCTGCCATGCACTTCCCTCAATTCCATTAGTCAATTAATGGAATCATGGTCTGGCGTAGTGGAATGTGTCAAGCCGCTTCCGCGGCTCCGGCGGCCCCGGCGCGACGCGGCGCGGCCGGTGCGGTGTCCGTGATGCGCCCGTTCGCGGAGTGCGTCGGCCGCCCTTCGGAGGACTGGACCATTGAACGTGCCCGTGGCTCTGGCCTGGCGGTTCCCGGGCGCGTACCGTGGCCCGGCATGAAGATCCTGATCAGCGCGGACATGGAAGGCGCCACCGGTGTGACCTGGCCGGCCGATGTGCTGCCGGGCACGCCCCAGTGGGAGCGGTGCCGCGCCATGTTCACCTCCGACGTGAACGCGGCGGTGCTCGGTTTCTACGACGGCGGCGCGGACGAGGTGCTCGTCAACGAGGCCCACTGGTCCATGCGGAACCTCCTGCTGGAGCGGCTCGACGACCGGGTCCAGATGCTCACCGGACGGCACAAGTCCCTCTCCATGGTCGAGGGCATCCAGCACGGTGACGTCGACGCCATCGCCTTCGTCGGCTACCACACCGGCGCCGGTGCGGAAGGGGTCCTCGCCCACACGTATCTGGCGAACTCCATCACCGGGGTCTGGCTGAACGGCGCCCGCGCCAGTGAGGGCCTGCTCAACGCCCATGTCGTCGCCGAGTACGGAATCCCCGTCGTCCTCGTCACCGGCGACGACCTGACCTGCGTGGACGCGCAGGGGTACGCCCCGGCGGCCCGCAAGGTCGCGGTCAAGGACTACGTGTCGCGGTACGCGGCGGTCTGCCGCACCCCGGCCCGTACCGCGGCCGACATCCGGGCCGCCGCCAAGGAGGCCGCCGCGCTCGCCGGACGGTACGAGCCCGTGGCGGGCGGCCCCTTCACCGTGGAGCTGGAGTTCGACGCCGAGCACCTGGCCCAGGCCGCCACCGTCGTCCCCGGCGTGGCGCCCAGCGGCGAACGGCGCGTCGCCTACACCAGCGCGACGATGTACGAAGGAATCCGCACGTTCAAGGCCGTGACGACGATCGTGTCGTCCGCCGTGGAGGAACAGTATGGCTGAGGCGACCGGCACCCGGGACGGCGTCGACCGGCAGGCGCTCGACGAATCGGTGACCTTCACCTCCGAGCTGATCCGGATCGACACCACCAACCGCGGCGACGGCGAGTGCCGGGAACGCCCGGCCGCCGAGTACGTCGCCGAACGGCTGGCCGCCGCCGGGATCGAGCCGACCCTGCTGGAACGGACCCCCGGACGCACCAACGTGGTCGCCCGCATCCCCGGCACCGACCCCTCGGCCGACGCCCTCCTCGTCCACGGCCACCTCGACGTGGTCCCGGCCGAGGCCGCCGACTGGACCGTGCACCCCTTCTCCGGCGAGGTCCGCGACGGGGTCGTCTGGGGGCGCGGCGCCATCGACATGAAGAACATGGACGCGATGGTCCTGGCCGTCGTACGCGGCTGGGCACGGGCCGGCATCCGGCCCCGCCGCGACATCGTCATCGCGTACACCGCGGACGAGGAGGCCAGCGCCGACGACGGCTCCGGTTTCCTCGCCGACCGGCACGCCGAACTCTTCGAGGGCTGCACCGAGGGCATCAGCGAATCCGGCGCCTTCACCTTCCACGCCGGGCCCGGCATGCCGCTCTATCCGATCGCCGCCGGGGAACGCGGCACCGCCTGGCTGAAGCTCACCGCGCACGGCAAGGCCGGGCACGGCTCCAAGGTCAACCGGAACAACGCGGTCAGCGCGCTCGCCGCCGCCGTCTCCCGGATCGGCGCCCACGAGTGGCCCGTCCGGCTCACCCCGACGGTCCGTGCCGCGCTCACCGAGATCGCCGCGCTGCACGACATCCACCCCGACCTCGACGCACCCGGCTTCGACGTGGACGAACTGCTCGGCAAGCTCGGCCCCGCCGCCGACCTCGTCGCGCCCACCGTCCGCAACAGCTCCAACCCGACGATGCTGGAGGCCGGTTACAAGGTCAACGTGATCCCGGGCCACGCCACCGCCTTCGTCGACGGCCGGATGGTGCCCGGCGGCGAGGACGAGTTCCACGCCACCCTGGACCGGCTGACCGGCCCCGACGTCGACTGGGAGTTCCACCACCGGGAGGTCCCGCTCCAGGCCCCCGTCGACTCGCCCACGTTCGCGAAACTGCGCGCCGCGATCGAACGCTTCGACCCGGACGGCCACGTCGTGCCGTACTGCATGTCGGGCGGCACCGACGCCAAGCAGTTCTCCCGGCTCGGCATCACCGGCTACGGGTTCTCGCCGCTGAAGCTGCCCGTCGGTTTCGACTACCAGGCGCTCTTCCACGGCGTCGACGAACGCGTCCCCGTCGAGGCCCTGCACTTCGGCGTCCGCGTCCTCGACCACTACCTGCGTACGGCCTGACCGGCCAAGGGGGAATCGACACATGCAGCCCACCGGGTCCTACGGAACCTGGCCCTCGCCCATCGATGCCGCGCTCGCCGCCTCCCACGACGGGCGTCCGGAGTACGTCGCCACCGTCGGCGACGAGGTGTGGTGGACCGAACCGCGCCCCGCCGAGGCGGGCCGGCGCGCCCTGGTCCGCCGCCGGGCGGACGGCGGGGCCGAGTCCGTCCTGCCCGCCCCGTGGAACGTACGGAGCCGGGTCATCGAGTACGGCGGAGTGCCCTGGGCCGGGACCGCCCGCGCCGAGGGCGGTCCGCTGATCGTCTTCGTCCACTTCGCCGACCAGCGGCTCTACGCCTACGCCCCCGACGGGCCGGACGGGCCCCGTCCCCTCACCCCGCTCTCGGCCACCGGCGGCGGACTGCGCTGGGCCGACCCGCGGCTCCACGTCGAACGGGGCGAGGTCTGGTGCGTCCTGGAGGAGTTCACCGGCGAGGGCCCCACCGCACTGCGCCGGGTGATCGCGGCCGTCCCGCTGGACGGCTCGGCCGCCGACGACCGCACGGCCGTACGCGAACTCACCGACGACAGCCACCGGTTCGTCACCGGGCCGAAGCTCTCGCCGGACGGCCGGCAGGCGGCCTGGATCGCCTGGGACCACCCCCGGATGCCGTGGGACGGCACCGAGGTGATGCTCGCGGACGTGGCCGAGGACGGCACCTTCCGCAACACCCGCTCCCACCTCGGCGGCCCCGAGGAATCGGTGCCGCAGATCGAGTGGGACACCGACGGGCGGCTGCTGTTCGCCAGCGACCGCGGCGGCTGGTGGAACCTGTACCGCGACGACCCGGACCGGGGCCCGCTCGCGCTCTGCCCCCGCGAGCAGGAGTTCGCCGGCCCCCTCTGGAAGATCGGCCTCGGCTGGTTCCGGCCGCTGGACAACGGGCTGATCGCCACCATCCACGGCAAGGGCACCACCACGCTCGGCATCCTCGACCCCCGGACCGGCGAACTCGTCGACGTCGCCGGACCCTGGACCGAGTGGGCCGAGACACTCGCCGTGCACGGCAGCCGGGTCGTCGGCGTGGCGGCGAGCCCGTACAGCGCGTACGAGGTGGTCGAGCTGGACACCGCGACCGGCCGCACCCGGGTGATCGGGGCGCCGCACCGGGACGCCGTGGACCCCGCGTACTACCCGCGGCCCGAGCAGCGCGCCGTCACCGGCCCCGGCGGACGCGAGATCCACGTCCACCTCTACCCGCCGCGCAACCCCGACCGCACCGGCCCCGCCGGTGAACTGCCGCCCTACGTGGTCTGGGCGCACGGCGGCCCCACCGGCCACGCCGCCCTCGTCCTCGACCTGGAGATCGCCTACTTCACCTCGCGCGGCATCGGCGTCGCCGAGGTCAACTACGGCGGCTCCACCGGCTACGGCAGGGACTACCGCAACCGGCTGCGCGAACAGTGGGGCGTCGTCGACGTCGAGGACTGCGCCGCCGTCGCCGAGGCTCTGGCGAAGGAGGGCACGGCCGACCGGCAGCGGCTCGCCATCCGCGGCGGCAGCGCCGGAGGCTGGACCACCGCGGCCTCGCTGACCGGCACCGACGTCTACGCCTGCGGGACGATCATCTACCCGATCCTCGACCTGACCGGCTGGGGGATGGATGAGACCCACGACTTCGAGTCCCGGTACCTGGAGTCCCTGGTGGGCCCGATCGCCGAGGTCCCCGACCGCTACCGCGACCGCTCCCCGGTGGGCCGCGTCGACCGGCTCGCCACCCCCTTCCTGCTGCTCCAGGGGCTGGACGACCCGATCTGCCCGCCCGTCCAGTGCGAACGCTTCCTCGCCGCGCTCGACGGACGCGGCATCCCGCACGCCTACCTCACCTTCGAGGGTGAGGGGCACGGATTCCGCCGCGCCGACACCATGATCCGCGCCCTGGAGGCCGAACTCTCCCTGTACGGCCAGGTCTTCGGGGCCGAGCGCGGCGACGTCCCCCGGTTGGAGCTGAAGCGGTGACCCTCGCCCCGCTGACCCGCCCGGCCCGGCTGCGCCCCGGGTCCCGGGTCGCCGTCGTGTCACCGTGCGGCCCGGTCCCCGCCGACCGGCTGGACGCGGGTCTGGACGTGCTGCGCGGCTGGGGCCTGGAGGTCGTCGAGGCCCCGCACGCCCGCGCGGTCCACCCCCGGCTCGATTACCTCGCGGGCACCGACGAGGCGCGCGCCGCCGACCTCCAGGACGCCTGGTGCGACCCGGCCGTGGACGCGGTGATCTGTGCCCGGGGCGGGTACGGCGCGCACCGGATGGCCGACCTGGTCGACTGGGAGGCGATGCGTGCGGCGGGGCCGAAGGTGTTCGTCGGCTACAGCGACGTCACCGTGCTCCACGAGGCGTTCGCCCGGCATCTGGGGATCGTCACCCTGCACGGCCCGATGGCCGCGACGGAGACCTTCCTCAAGGACCCGGACACCCGGGAGTCGCTGCGGGCCACCCTGTTCGCGCCCGAATCGGTGCGGACCCTCGGCCTGCCCGCCGCGCGGGCGCTGGTGCCCGGCCGGGCCCGCGGCATCACCTACGGCGGCTGTGTGAGCCTGCTCGCCGCCGACCTCGGCACGCCGTCCGCCCGTCCCCCGGCGCGGGGCGGGCTGCTGGTGATCGAGGACACCGGCGAGGCCCCGTACAGCCTCGACCGCATCCTCACCCAGCTGCTGCGGGCCGGGGCGCTGAGCGGGATCGCCGGGGTGGTCTGCGGATCGTGGTCGGGTTGCGGTCCGTACGAGCAGGTGCGGGCCGTGCTCGCCGACCGGCTGGGCCCGCTGGGGGTGCCGGTCGTCGAGGAGCTGGGCTTCGGGCACGGGCCGACGGCGCTCACCGTTCCGCTTGGGGTGCCCGCGGTGCTGGACGCCCCGGCGGACGGCGGGCCCGCCACGCTCACCGTCGAGGGGCCGGCCCTGTGCTGAACGACGGTGGCTCGTAAAGAAGTTGAGCAGTGTTCAGGAATCGCCGCCCGGAACATTGACAGCCCTATGACACGCGTCACAGCATGAGCGCGATCCTGTGCCTACCGGTCGGTAGGGCGCTCTGGGTGTGGAGGTCCTCGTGTCGCGTGCTGTGTCCCGTCCCCGGTCCGGCTACCGGATGCTCTCCCGCAGATCGCTCGCCCAGGTGGCCGCGGCCGCCCTCGTCGCACCGCTGATGCTCGCCGGTGCGGCGCGGGCGACCGCCGCCGAGGCGGGCCGGTACACCGTCACCCCGCTGAAGTTCACCGTCCGGGCGGGCGACCGTGCCTGCACCGTGGACGCGGACCTGTACCGCCCGGCCGGGGCCGACGCCGGTCACCCGGCCCCCGCCGTACTCGCCACCAACGGCTTCGGCGGCAGCAAGTCGGACGGCACGACCGACGCCATCGGCAAGGCCTTCGCCTCGCGCGGCTACGTCGGCCTGGTCTACTCCGGACTCGGCTTCGGCAGGTCCGGCTGCCTCATCACCCTCGACGACCCGGCGGTTGACGGCCGGGCGGCCGCCGGGCTCATCGACTTCCTCGCCGGGACCCGCGCCGCCGACGACGGCACCCGGGCCGACTACGTCGTCCAGGACGGCGAGGGGGACCCACGGGTCGGCATGATCGGCGGCTCGTACGGCGGCGCCGTGCAGCTGGCCACCGCCTCCACCGACCGGCGGGTCGACGCGCTCGTCCCGCTGATCACCTGGAACGACCTGGCGTACGCGCTCGCCCCGAACGGCGCCGACGCCCGCACCGGCGTGTCCTCCGACACCGCCGGGGTCTTCAAGTGGCAGTGGACCAACGGCTTCTACCTGATGGGGGAGGGGCAGACCCTCCTCAACGCGAGTCTCGACCCGTCCCGGTTCAACAGCCTCGGCTGCCTGCACTTCGCGAGCTCCGCCTGCGACACCGTCCGGCTGCTCAACTCCGGCCGCTTCCCGGCCGACCGCACCGCCGCGATGCTCGACTACGCGCGCGGCGTCTCCCCGGTCGGCTATCTGGACAAGGTGAAGGCCCCCACCCTGCTCGTCCAGGGCCAGACCGACAGCCTGTTCAACCTCAACGAGGCCACCGCCACCTACGAGAAGCTCAGGGCACAGGGCACCACGGCCAGGATGATCTGGCAGTCCTGGGGCCACAGCGGCGGCCAGGCGCCCGGCGAACTCGACCTGGGTCGGGGCGATCTGGAGAGCAGCTACGTCGGACGGCGCGTCCTCGCCTGGTTCGACCGCTACCTCCGGGACGACCGGGGCGCCGACACCGGACCCGCCTTCGCCTACTACCGCGACTGGCAGAGCGGATACGGCACGGCGGGCGCGGTGCCGGCCCTCTCGCGGAAGGTGTACCTGTCCGGCGACGGGAAGCTCGTCGGTGACCGGTCCGAGGTCGTCCGCGGCAGCCGCCAGTACGTCAACTGGCTGATTCCCACCAGTCACTCGGAGAGTTCCCTCGCCGGAACGCTCGGGCTGCCCGACCCCGCACCCTACGACACCAAGGGCACCTACCTCGGCTGGACCAGCGCCCCGCTGACGGCCCCCGTCGACGTCGTCGGCGCCCCGCAGGCCACCTTGAAGGTCGTCTCGCCGACGACGGAACGGGTCCAGAACAGCGGCGACGCCGCCGACAAGCTCGTCCTGTTCGCCAAGATCTACGACGTGGCCCCGGACGGCACCAGGAACCTGGTCAACCGGCTGGTCGCGCCGGTGCGGGTGCCCGACGTCACCCGCCCGTTCACCGTACGGCTCCCGGGCATCGTCCACCGCTACGAGAAGGGCCACCGCCTCGAGTTCGTGATCGCGGCGAGCGACGGCGCGTACGCCGGAAACCGGGGGATCAAGCCGGTCACGGTGGTCAGCGCCCCGCAGGACACCGGGGTGCTGGAGCTTCCGGTGGTCGGCGGCCGGATCGGCTGAGGGGGCATCCAGGGCGTGCTCCGGAAGTGATGCCGTCCGCCCGGGGCGGGCCCGGGGGATGTCCGGTGCGTGCGATCGCAGGGCGGAGGGTCGCCCCGATACCGGATGTACCGGGGTGACCCCGACAACGCGGCGGGCGTGTGGGCCGGGCGCCGCCGGGCGGACGGGGCAGCACCTAGGGTGGCCGGATGACCGACCGCGAGTATCTGGCCGAGGGGCAGCGGGTGGCGATCCGCCCCTTCACCATGCAGGACGCCGAGGAGTTCACCGCCCGGGCCCGGGAGAGCCGGGAACTGCACCGGCCCTGGCTCTTCCCGCCCGAGGACGCCGCCGCGTACGCCGCCTACGCGGACCGGCTGACCGGTGACCCGGCCCGGGCGGGTTTCCTCGTCTGCGAACGCGGCGGTGACGGCGACGGCGGGCGGCCGGGTGCCATCGCCGGGTTCATCAACATCAACAACATCGTCGCCGGGGCGTTTCGCTGCGGCGCGCTCGGCTACGGGGCATTCGCCCACGCGGCGGGACGCGGACTGATGGGCGAGGGGCTGGGCCTGGTCCTGAAGCGGGCCTTCGGGCCGCTCGGACTGCACCGTCTCGAAGCCAACGTCCAGCCCGGCAACACGGCATCGATCGCGCTCGTCCGGCGGGCCGGCTTCCGCCTCGAAGGCTTCTCGCCGGACTTCCTGTTCATCGACGGCGCCTGGCGCGACCACGAGCGATGGGCCATCACGGCGGAGGCGACGGAACGGTAGGGGCCCGGGCCGCCCGGTCGCGCCCCCGCCCTCGCCGGTCCGGAGCGTGCCCGCTGCCGACCCCGCCCTCCGGTCGCATACTGGGGGAGGGCGGGGTCGCCCTCCCGAGGGCCCCGGCGCACAGCGGCGCACCCGGGCCTGCCGAGGCGGTTGGGCAAGAATTTGCCCGTGGCCGGATACCGCTGCCCGCCAGGCGCGAAAGCCGTGTTCGGCGGGGTGCCCGGGGGCCGACGTTCCGTACACGAAGTTCTACGAAGCGGAAAACCGCGGCCGAAAGCAGCCGCCCCGACCGTGCGGGCCGGTCCCGTTCGTGTTGACCGCACGCGGACACAGGCAGACGCTCGTCATATAGCTGCTGAATACAACTGGTTCCGCCGGGCCACTGCCGTCCGGAACGCCCACGGGTGGGCGGCACCGCAGGCAGTGGCCCCGAAGCGGGGCCGGATCTGGAGGACGCGCATGTGCGGCATAGTCGGCTGGGTCTCCTTCGACCGCGATCTACGGGCGGCCGAGCAGGTCACGGCAGTGGAAGCGATGACGGAGACCATGGCCTGCCGGGGCCCCGACGACCGGGGGACCTGGAACGCCCCGCACGCCTCGCTCGGCCACCGGCGGCTCGCGATCATCGACCTGCCCGGCGGGCGCCAGCCCATGAGCGTCGGCACCCCCGAGGGCGCGGTCGCGCTGGTCTACTCCGGCGAGGCGTACAACTACACCGAGCTCCGCGAGGAGCTCACCGCCCGTGGCCACCGGTTCACCACCGACTCGGACACCGAGGTGGTGCTGCGCGGCTACCTGGAGTGGGGCGACGCCCTCGCCGAGCGGCTGAACGGCATGTACGCCTTCGCGATCTGGGACGGCCGTCACGACCGGCTCGTCATGATCCGCGACCGGATGGGCGTCAAGCCCTTCTACTACTGGCCGACGCCCGACGGAGTGCTCTTCGGCTCGGAACCCAAGGCGATCCTCGCCAACCCGGTGGCCCGGCCCCGGGTGACCCTCGACGGGCTGCGCGAGCTGTTCACCATGGTCAAGACCCCCGGCCACGCCGTGTGGGACGGCATGTACGAGGTGGAGCCCGGCACGGTCGTCACCGTGGACCGCACCGGACGGCACACCCGCACCTACTGGCGGCTGGAGACCCGCCCGCACACCGACGACCGGGACACCACCGTCGCCACCGTCCGCGCGCTCCTCGACGACATCGTGCGCCGCCAGCTGGTCTCCGACGTGCCGCGCTGCGTCCTGCTCTCCGGCGGGCTCGATTCCTCGACCGTCACCGCGCTCGCCGCCCGGCAGCTCGCCGAGACCGGAGAGAAGGTCCGCACCTTCGCCGTCGACTTCGTCGGCCGCACCGAGAACTTCGTCGCCGACGAACTGCGCACCACCCCGGACACCCCGTTCGTCCACGACGTGGCCCGGCAGTCGGGCACCCTCCACCAGGACATCGTGCTCGACCCCGACACCCTCGCCGACCCGGAGGTACGGGCCAGGATGATCCGGGCCCGGGACCTGCCCATGGGCATGGGCGACATGGACTCCTCGCTCTACCTGCTCTTCCGGTCCATCCGCGAGCACTCCACGGTCGCCCTGTCCGGCGAGTCCGCCGACGAGGTCTTCGGCGGCTACCTCCAGTTCTTCGACGAGAAGGCCCGCACCGCCGACACCTTCCCCTGGCTGGTGCGGATGGCCGAGCAGTTCGGCGACGACGCCGACGTGCTCCGCGCCGACCTCAAGAACGCCCTGGACCTCGGCGGGTACATCCACGACAGCTACCGCGACGCCGTCTCGGGCATCGAACGGCTCGACGGCGAGAGCGACTTCGAGTACCGGATGCGCCGGATCTGCCACCTCCACCTCACCCGCTTCGTCCGTGTCCTGCTCGACCGCAAGGACCGTGCGAGCATGGCGGTCGGCCTGGAGGTCCGGGTGCCGTTCTGCGACCACCGGCTCGTCGAGTACGTCTACAACGCGCCCTGGTCCCTCAAGTCCTTCGACGGCCGGGAGAAGAGCCTGCTGCGCGAGGCCGCCGCGGACGTGCTGCCCCGCTCGGTGTACGACAGGGTCAAGAGCCCCTACCCCTCGACCCAGGACCCCCAGTACGCCGTCGCCCTCCAGGAACACGCCCGCGCGCTCCTTGCCGACCCGGACCACCGCGTCTTCGAACTCGTCGACCGCGACCGGCTCCGCAGGGCCGCCGAGTGCCACGCCCCGCAGATCACCTCCGCCTCCCGGCGCGGCCTGGAACGCGCCCTGGACCTGGCCGTGTGGATGGAGCTGTACGACCCCGAGCTGGTCCTGGACGAACCGGCCGGGGCGGCCCCGGCCGGTGACGGTCAGCCGGAGCCGGAATCCTCGGGCACCTCCTCGTAGGCGAGCCACTGGGCGAAGGCGTGCAGCCCGCGCGCCAGGCCCGTGGCGGGTGACCAGCCCGGGGGCGGCGGCGCATCGGCCGGGCGGTGCCATCCGGGATCGGCGCCGGGCGCGGGTTGCACCGGCACGGGCCGCACGGCGTCGTGCACCGCCCGCGCCAGCTCCGCCGCCGTGCACGGCTTCTCGGGGACGACCGCGAACGCGCGGCCCTCCGGCCGGGCGCGCAGCACCGCCGCGATCGCGTCGGCGAGGTCGTTCACGTACACCGGGCACACCTCCGCGTCCGGATCGCCCCCGGCCACCACCGGCCGGCTGCGCAGCGCGTCCCACACCATCCGGCCGACCGGGGAGCGGCGCGAACAGCCGGGACCGTACAGCTCGCCCACGCGCAGCGTGTACGGGACCGGCTCGCCCGGTGGGCGGACCGTGACCCGGGGGTCGGGGGAGCCGAGCGGAGCCAGGTCGATCACCGCGGCGGACCGCTCGCCCAGATCGGCCAGCCTGCGCACGAGATGCTCGCCCAACGGGTTCGCCGCCCCGTGCCAGACGGGGCCGCCGGGCCGCCGGGGGCGCGTCCGCGGCTCGGCGGCGGCCTCCCGTCCGGCCGCGAGCGCCCGGTGCGCCACCTCGGCCAGGGGCGCGCGACGGAGCGCGAGATGTTCCTCCGTGCTGGCGTTGCTGATGCCGCCGGTGCCGATCGTCGCCACCGCCTCCGCGTACGTCCGCGACGCCCCGGACGGGGCTTCGAAACCGCCGCGGGCGGCCTCGAAGCCCATGGCCAGGGCCGTCAGCCAGGTCCCCCGCACGTCCGGCCCGCACGCACCGGCACCCGGCGGGCGCAGCAGCGCGTCGGGCAGTCCGGCACCCCGCAGGTACTGCTCGGCGTCCAGATGCAGCCACCGCTCGGGGCCGGGGCCCGTGACCCGTACCGCGCACTGCGCCACACCGTGCTTGAAGAACGGCAGCACCGTCTGCCCGGTCAGCGTCCGGCCCTCCTGGCCGGGCCGGTCGCCGGGCACGAAGCAGACCGAGCGGCGCGGGCCCCGGAAGGCGTTGCCGGAGATGGAGCCGCGGTCCTCGTGCTCGGCGAGATTGGGCACGGCGACATAGCGCGGCACGCCGCGGGCGCCGAGATAGCGGTGCATCAGGATGTCGTCGGGCCAGCCGCCGAGCCGCCGGCGCCCGTACGCGACGAAGCCCTCGGCGACCCGGCGCGGCAGCACGATCGCCACGCACGGGAAGTACTCGTTGACCGCGCCGACCCAGCGGGCACCCGCCATCGCCCCCATCCGCACCGCCGCCCCGTTGCGCGAGTCCCAGAGCGCGAACAGGGCCAGCGCCGCGTCCGGCAACTCCTCGATCGCACACCGCACCCGGTCCAGGAAGGATTCGGACAACACCATGTCGTCCTGGACCACCAATTGATGTGTGGCCCCCTCCTCGATCGAGGACCACGCCGCGAGCGCGGTGCGCAGCACCGACGGAGTGCCCGTGGGGTCGGGGTCCATGACGACCCGCAACAGGCCGCCGGGCACGCTCCGGGCCAGTTCCTCGGCCGCTGCCCGGCGTCTGGGGTGGGTCATGACCACCGCGCTGAGGCGTGGGCGTGCCATACGTCCTCCCTGGGTCCGGATCGGCCCGGTCCGCGCCGGGCACCCCTCCGGAGCCCGGTTCCGCCAGCCGGATTCGGACAGTACGGGCGGCGAGGACGGCCCGCAAGAGTGCCGAAATGGCCCTCTGGCAGACGGGCGACGGGCCCGTGAATGCTGGGGTCGGTATGTGCCGGAGCCCCGCCCGGGCACCGCGTACCGCTCTCCCCGACGCTGAAAGAGGCTTGTCATGCCTGCGTTACCCCGTTCGACCCGCACCGACGGCGACGAGTCCGTCCGCTCCCGCCTCGGCAAGCTCTGCGACGCCCGGATCGTCGTGACCGGCGGCGGCGGACTCGTCGGCAGCAGGCTGGTCGCCCTGCTGCACGGCGCCGGAGCCCAAGTCACCGCCCTGGACCGCATGGACGCCTACCCCGACTCCGGCCACGAGACCTTCGGCACCGCGCGCAGCGGGGCCCGGCTGGTGGTCGGGGACGTCCGGGACGCCGACACGGTGGGGGCGCTGCTGAAGGACGCCGACTTCGTGGTCCACGCGGCCGCCTACGCGGACGTCGCGGCCTGCACCCGCCGCCCCGACATCGCCTTCCGCGCCAATGTCGAGGGAACCCAGGTCGTCCTGGAACAGGCCGCCCGCCACCCCGTCCGGCGCCTGGTGCTGGTCTCCTCCGCGTCCGTGTACGGCAACGGCGACCCGGACATCGAGGGGCCGCAGGTCTTCCACGAGGACATGCCGCTCAGCCCGGTCTCCGTCTACGCCAACGGCAAGCTCTGGGCGGAACACCAGACCCGGCTGATGCTCGGCGCCGCGGGCGGCACCGAGTACGCGGTGGTGCGCTACTTCTCCGTCTACGGCGACCCCCAGATACCCAAGCCGGGCAGCCACTCCTGGATGGTGCCCTGGCTCTCGCTCCAGGCCCGCCTCGGCCGCCCCATGCGTCTCAACGGCGGCGGCAACCAGGTCCGCGACCTCGTCCACGTCGACGACGTCGCCGAGGCCACCGCGCTCGCCCTGATCGAGGAGCAGATGGCCGAACGGACCGTGAACGTCGGCACCGGCCGTCCCACCTCGGTCCGTGAGGTCGCCGACCTGATCGCCCCGTACTTCCCCGGCGCCCGACGGATCGTCACCCCGCGCCCCGAGGGCGACCCGCTCGGCGGCTACGCGGACACCGCACGCTCCCGCGAGCTCCTGCGCTGGCAGGCCCGGATCGGCGTCAAGGAGGGCGTGGACCGGTACGTGCGCTGGCTCCTGGCGACACCGCAGGCCACGCCACGCTGGCTGGCCGATGAGTACGGGGAAGCGGAACGGGCGTGACACGCTGCGCACCGACGCGCCCCCGAGGGCGCACCGCAGGCGACGGAGGCGACACGCACACCATGGGCTACACCGGTTCCCACATCTGGTCGCTGCGCCGGCAGGTCGGCTCCCGCAAGCTGCTGGTGCCCGGCGCGCAGGTGCTGCTCATCGACGCCGAGGGGCGCGGGCTGTTCCAGCAGCGCGCGGACACCGGGGTCTGGGAGCTGCCGGCCGGGGCCTGCGAGGAGGACGGCGACTTCGCCGACGCCGCCGTCCGTGAACTCGCCGAGGAGACCGGCCTGCGGGTGGCGCGGGAGGACCTGGAGGCCTTCGGGACACTCTCCGACCCCCGGGTGCACACCCTCACCTACCCCAACGGGGACGTGACGCACTGCTTCGCGCTCTGCTTCACCGCCCGGCGCTGGTCGGGGGAGCTCGCCCCCGGCGCCGACGAGGTGCGCCGGGCCGTCCTCCGGCCGCTCGACGACCCGCCCCGCCCCCTGCACCCGCCCACGGAGGTGGTGCTGTCCATGTACGCGGCCTACCGCGCGGAAGGAAGGTTCCAGGCCAGGTGAACCCCACACATCCGATACGTGCCGAGGTGCCCTGCCGGGCCTGTCTGTCCGGCGAGGACCTGGACTGGCTCGGCGGGGGCCGCTCGGTGAGCCTCGCGCTCTCCCTGACGACGACCGTGACCGTGGCGGCGGAGCCGGGACCCGTGCCCGGCGGCGGGCCCGAGGACGGCTGGCAGCGGGAGGTGTGGGCGTTCCTGCGCGAGCGGCTGGCCGGGCTCGCCCCGCGCCCGCCCGCCGTCACCGTACGCAGCCAGGCGCCCGCCGCGAGCGGGCTGTCCTCGTCCACGGCCCGGATCGTGGCCCTGTTCCGGGCGTTCACCGACCACGCCGTACGCGGCGAGCGCGTCCCGGACGCCACGATCACACGATGGGCGTACGAGTTCGAGTTCGCCGTCTTCAACGGCGGCGGCATGGACCACCTCGCGGTCGTCGAGGGCGGTGCGCTCCTCCTCGACGGCCGCGAGCGAGGGCTCCCCGCCGTGCGGGACCGCCTCGACCTGCCCGCGGAGTGGCGGGTGGTCGTCGTGGACTCCGGCACCCGCAAGGACACCCGGCACCACATCCGCGACGTACGGGCGCAGCTCGCCTCCGGCGATCCGGCGCTGGCCGCCTACCGGGCCGCCGCCGACGCGGCGTCCGGCCGGGTGTGGGAGGCGCTGCGCGGCCGGGACCTGGCGGCGCTCGGGGCCGCGATGTCCGACGCCCACGCGGCCATGCGTGACCACCAGCGGATGTCGACACCGCTCCTGGAGGAGCTGCGGGCCCTCGCCCGGCGCTCCGCCGGCCTGCCGCTGAAGCTCAGCGGGGCCGGCGGGGGCGGTGCGCTGGTCGGCGTCTGCCGGGCGGACGCGCTCGAGGAGACGGTGAACCGCCTCGCGGGGGCGCTGCGCACCGCGCACCCGGGGGCCCGGGTGGTGCCCGCGTCGGCGGCTCCGGGCATTCGGCGGCACCCGGAGCCGGTGACGGCGGGAGGTCAGATGAAGGGGTCGTAGTCCTCCGCGAGCGGGGGCTCGCCGGTTCCGCCGGCGATGCGGTCCAGCTCCAGGTTGGAGCGGTGCCGTGCGCAGTGGAACCGGCAGTCCCGGCTCGGGTCGACGATGCCCCGGCGGTTCGCGTCCTGCCAGATGTCGGCGAGGTCGTCGGTGACCGCGTCACCGATCTTCGCCAGCGGATTGCCCCGGTGGTAGGAGCACACGTACACCCCGGACGGGGTGATCAGCGTGCGGAGCTCGGCGACCCGGCAGCGGTCGTACTCCTTGGGCTGTACGGCACCGGCCTGGCCGCGCAGCGAGGTGAGCGTGGAGGAGTTGACGAGCTGGAAGCGGTCGCTCTCCAGCCGGGCTGCCTCGGCGAGCTGGCGGTCCACCGAGGCGAGGATCTCCTCGGGGACCTGCACGATGTGGTGGTCGTCGTCGAACATCGCCTTGGTCTCGAAGTAGTCGCAGCCGATGTCGTGGGCGAGCTCGGCCGCCTGCAGCACCTCGTGGTGGTTGGTCACGGCCGGCCCGCCCGGGTCCTGGCGCGACATCACCAGGAAGGAGTAGCCGAGGGCGCCCTTCTTCTCGGCGGCCAGCAGCCGCATGTTCCCGATCACCTTGTCGAAGACGCTGCGCCCCTTGCGGTCGGGCCGGAACAGCCCGTACGTCCCGGCGCTGCCCGCGTCGACGGAGACCCGGACCCAGGTGGCGTACCGGGCGAGCTCGGTGAGGTTCTGCTGGATCATCGTGCCGTTGGTGACGACCCCGACGGCCAGGCCCGCCTCGCCGAGGATGCGTAACACCTTGCGGGTGCCGCGGTGGGCGAGCGGCTCCCCGCCGCCTATGAGGACCACCGCCCGCACGGACAGGGCGACCAGCTCCTCGGCGAGCGCGGCCAGCCGTTCCGGGGTGAACCGGCCCTGGTTGAGGAGCTTCCCGCTGATGCATTCGGGGCAGGCCAGGTCGCAGAACGTGGTCGGGTCGAGGTCCACGACGAGCGGCGCGGCCGACGGTTCGCCCGAGGCGGCCCGGACGACCCGGGGCCAGTCGGTGGGCTGGTACAGCTTGGAGACGAGATCGAGGCGGTCGTGCGTCACAGGGTTCTCCTCTGTGGGATGTACGGGGGTCGTCGCGGCGCGCACCGGTCCCGGCAGGGCCTCGGGGTGTCCGCCGCCTGTCGGCGGCGTCCCCTCGCTCATCCCTTGACCGCTCCGGTGGCCAGCCCCGCGGCGATCTTGCGCTGGACGGCCAGGAAGAAGACGACGACGGGCAGCGCGGTGAGCGTGGCGCCCGCCATCAGCCCGCCGTAGTCGGTGCCGAAACTGGTCTGGAAGGAGACCAGCCAGATGCTGAGGGTCTGTTTCTCCGGGGTGGACAGCAGGACGTAGACGAGTACGTACTCGTTCCACGCCTGCACCATCGCGAAGACGGAGGTGGCGACGAGCCCGGGGGCGAGCAGCGGCAGGACGACCCGGGTGAAGGCGCCGAGCCGTCCGCAGCCGTCGACCATCGCCGCCTCCTCCAGCTCGGCCGGGATCGCGACGATGAACCCGTGCAGCATCCACACGGTGAACGGCAGGGTGAAGACGAGGTAGACGAGGATCACGCCGGCCAGGCTGTCGGTGAGCCCGGCGTCGTTGAGCAGCAGGTAGACGGGGATGATGAGGGCGGCGAGCGGGATCATCTGGACGGTGAGGATCACCACGACGAACGCCTTGCGCCCGGCGAAGCGGAAGCGGGCGAGGGCGAACGCGGCGAGGGTGCCGACCAGCAGCGAGACCAGGACGGTGCCGACGCCGATGACGACGCTGGAGCGTACGTTGGGCCAGAAGGTCTCGGTGCCCATCGCACGGGCGAAGTTGCCGAGCGTGGGACGGCTCGGCCAGAACTCGGGCGGCAGGCTGAGGATCTCCGTCGCCGGCCGGAACGCGGTCAGCACCATCCAGTAGACGGGGAAACCGAGGACGGCGGCCGTGAACAGGCCGAGCAGGTCGTAGCGCAGGCGGCGCCGCCGTACCCCCGCAGCCCGTCGCCCGGTGCGCGCCCGGCTCATTCGACCTCCCCCAGTCGCAGCATCTGACGCAGGTACACGACCGCGCCCGCGAGCAGCAGGACGACGGTGACCAGCGCGATCGCCGCTCCGGCGCTGTAGCGGTTGACGGCGAACGACTCGATGAAGGAGTAGACGCCGAGCAGGTAGTACTCCCGCTCCGGCTGCCCGCCGCGCATCAGCCAGATCTGGTTGAAGACCCCGAAGTCCCAGATCGCCATCAGCGTGGTGACCATCACGAAGAGGGGTTTGACCGCGGGGAAGGTGACGAACCTGAAGACCTGCGACGGCCGGGCGCCGTCGATCACGGCGGCCTCCTCCAGCTCCGCCGGGATCTGGGTGAGCGCCGCGTGCAGACTGACCGAGGCGAACGGCAGCGCACCCCAGACGACGACCGCGGCGATCACCGCGAAGCCCTGCCACGGGTCGGTGAACCAGTTGTGCCGGGCGAGATCCACGCCGGGCAGCGCCGACAGCAGCCAGTTGACCACCCCGTAGTCCGCGTCGAAGAGCCAGCGGAAGACGGCCGCCGCGACCATCACCGGCATCGCCCACACGGCGACCAGCACCCCGGCGAGCACCGCCCGCACCCAGGACGACGTACGCCGCATCAGCAGCGCCACGAGCAGCCCGAACACCATCGTGAGGGTGACGCAGACGACGGTGAACAGGGCGGTGCGGGCCACCACCGTCCAGAAGAACCCGTCGCCGAGGATGCTCCGGAACTGGTCGAGACCGGCCCACGGCGGTGCCTGGCCGCTGAACAGCTCCTTGCGGGTCATGTCCTGGAAGGCCAGCGTCACCATGTCGGCGAGCGGATAGGCCAGGACCACCAGCAGGGCCAGGAAGGAAGGAGCGATCAGCAGATAGGGAAGGTGGCGGCGCGGCCTTCGCCCGCCCGGATCAGTGCTCATTGATCACCGCGTCGATCCTGCGGTCCGCCTCGCGCGTCGCGTCCTGCACGGACGCCTTCCCGGTGGCGATGCGTTCCAGCATCTCGGGCAGGACGTTGGACTTCTCCGCCGAGGTCCAGCCGGGGGCGAGCGGGGTGACCCAGCCGCGGGTGGCGGCCTGGGCGGCCGGGCCGTTGACGCCCCCGGCGGCGACGTCGGCCAGCTGCACGGTGTTGTTGGGGAGCGTGTTGGCGGCGATCAGCTTCTTCTGCGAATCGCTGTCGGTGAAGAGCCGGATCCACTCGGTCGCCAGCTCCTGGTTCTTCGACTTGGCGGGCACGGCCAGCGTGGAGCCCCCGAGGAACGGCGGGAGCAGCTTCCCGGACGGGCCGGGGAAGGCGAAGGTGGCGAACTTGCCCTTCAGCGCCGGATCGCCGCCGGAGCGCGGATCGGTGGCGGCCTGGGCCTCCCAGGTGTTGCCGTAGAAGACCCCGACCTTCCCCTGCCCGACCACGGCCGGCTCGTCACCGTTGTCCTTGGACCGGTCGCCGACGTAGTAGTCGTCCATCAGCTTCTTCCAGGTGGTCAGCCCGGCGACGGACTTCGGCGAGGAGAGCGCCCCCTGCCAGCGCCCGTTCTTCTCCACGGCCATCTCGCCGCCCGCGTCCTTCACGAAGGCCATCGCCGCCGACCAGTAGCGGCCGGGCAGGTACAGTGCCGAGAAGCGGGGGTCGTCGGCCCCGTACTTCGCCTTCAGCCGGTCGAGGGCGGAGACCAGCTCGGGGTAGGTGCGCGGGGCGCCGGTGATGCCGGCGGCCTTGAAGTAGTCGGTGCGGTAGACCCCGACGCGCGCCCCCGCGTAGTACGGCACGCAGTACGTCCGGCCGTCGAGACGACAGGCGTCGGCCAGTGCGGGCAGCCACTGCCCGGACCGCTCGAACTTCTTCGGGTCCAGCGGCGCGAACGCCCCGTTCACCAGGTAGTTGGTGGTCTCGCTGTTGCCCATCTCGACCACGTCCGGAACGTTTCGTCCCGCGAGGACGGCGTCGAGCTTCTGGTTCTTCGTCGTCCACTGCTGGTACTGGACCTTCACCTTCACGCCCGGGTGCTTCGCCGTGAACCGCTTGTTGGCGGACGCGACCATCCCCGGCCAGCTCTCGCGGGCGTCCACGGTCAGCCACACCGTCAGATCGCCGCCGCCCTCCGGCCCGCCCGAGGAGTCGCCCCCGCCCGAGCAGCCCGCCAGGGTCAGCAGCAACAGAGCACCCAGAATCCCGGTTCGGCGGGGCAGACGAGCTGTCATGAGTTCCTCCGTGCGGGGTTCGTGGGGGACGTACGGGACTGCTGCGACGGTCTTCATCACTACCCCGGGGACCGCCGCTCCCCGCCACGGCACGGAGTTTCGGCCGGAAGACAACGGTGCGATTCCCACGAAGAGCCGAGCGTTTCCCGGCTGTGCTGCGCCGATGCCCGCTCATGCCCCGGAGGCGGTAGCCGCACTCCGGCCACGTTGACGCGAATGGCACGTTCGGTAGCCGGACGGCTCTTGACGGTGACGGCGCCCTGCCCGCAGGTTGGCCCCTGCGGCACCCCACGACCCCGATCGAAGGGCTTGTACGTGACCGAGCAGAGCACCACCGCGTCCGCCACCCCCGCCTCTGGCGCCGCTGCCCCGGACGGCGCCGAACGCCCCGTCCGGGTCAACGCCTGGAACGGCTGGGACCCCCTGCGCCATGTGATCGTCGGCCGCGCGGAGGGCACCGTGGTGCAGGCCCCCGAGCACGCGGTGCGCCGCGACTACCCCGACGACGGCTTCCCGCTGGGCACGTACGGGCCCATGCCGGACGACATGGTGGCCGAGGCCGACCAGCAGCTCGACGACTTCGCCGAGATGCTGCGGCGGCGCGGCATCCGGGTGGACCGCCCCACCCCCGTCGACTTCGACCGGGCGGTGTCCACGCCGGAGTGGACCCACGACTCGATGTTCGGCTGCATGCCGCCGAGGGACCTGCTGCTGACCGTCGGCAACGAGGTCCTCGAAGCGACCATGTCGTACCGCAGCCGCTGGTTCGAATACCTCTGCTACCGGCCGCTGCTCCAGAACCTGTTCGACGCCGACGACCGGATGCGCTGGGAGGCGGCGCCCAAGCCGCGGCTCACGGACGCCTCGTACAAGACCGGGTTCTGGGACACGTACAACGACCTGCCGACCGATGTGCAGCTGGCCCGGGTCCGCGACTACGACCTGGTGCTCACCGAGGCGGAGCCGCTCTTCGACGCGGCGGACGTGGCCCGGTTCGGCAAGGACCTCTTCGTGCAGCTGTCGTTCGTCACCAACCGGAGCGGCTACGACTGGCTGCGCCGCCACTTCCCCGACCACCGGGTGCACGCGGTGACCTCTACCAACACCCACCCGCTGCACATCGACGCGACCTGGGTGCCGCTGCGGCCCGGTCTCGTGCTGCACTGCGGGGAGCGGCTCGCCGACGCCGAGCTGATGGAGTTCTTCAAACTGAACGACTGGGAGATCGTGGAGGCGGTGCAGCCGGCCAGCTGGGACCACCCGCCGAAGCTGTCGTTCTGCAGCCCGTGGCTCGCCGGGAACATGCTGAACCTCGACGAGAACACCCTGTGCGTGGAGGAGAAGGAGGTGCGCCTCGCCGACCAGCTGTCCTCCTACGGATTCGAGATCGTGCCGGTGCCGTTCCGGGCGGTCGGACCGTTCGGCGGCGGGCTGCACTGCGCGACCGTCGACATCGAACGCGACGGCGGCCTCCAGGACTACTTCCCGCGCCGCTACGGTCGGTTCTAGCGGTGGGAGCGGTGGGCGGGATCGGTGCGGTCGTCCTCGACTTCTACGGGACGCTGGTGCGGATGGTCGAGCCGCTGCCCCCGGACCACCGCGCGGTCTTCGCCCGCCGGGGCCTGGCGGCCCAGGGCGAACTCTGGGGCGACCAGTGGTCGGTGGGCCCCGCCGAGGGCGAGGAGCACCTGGCGCACTCGGCGGACGAGACCGCCTACGTCACCTGGGAGCGGGACCGGCTGCGGCGGCGGGCGCGGGGCTGCGGAGTGCCGGAGGCCGAGCTGGACGGGCTGGTCGCCGAGCTGGACCGGGCGATGAAGGCGGTCCGCCTCGCCCTCTACCCGGACGTGCCCGGCGTTCTCGCGCGGCTGCGGGAGCGGGGGCTGCTGGTCGGGGTGTGCTCCAACTGGTTCTGGAACCTGGAGGACTGCCTCGCGGAGACCGGCATCGGCGGGGCGGTGGACGTGGTGGTGGGCTCCGCGCGGACGGGCGTCCGCAAGCCGCATCCGCTGATCTACCGTGCCGTGACCGAGAAGTGCGGGCTGCCCGCGGACCGGGTGCTGTTCGTCGGTGACATGTGGACGCCCGATGTGCTCGGTCCACTGGCGGCGGGGATGCGCGCGGTCCATCTGCACCGGCCCGACCGGGCGGTACGGGGGGCCGCGCCGCCCCTTCCCGAGGGGGCGGCGCGGATCACCGGACTTCCCGGGCTCATCCGGCTCCTGGACCGCGGTGACGCAGCCGGTCCAGGAGATTGCGGGTGACGCGGACGACGCCGGGGTCCTGTTCGTGCCCGCAGACCACGGGCCAGTCCGTGGTGCCCGCGGTGAAGACGGTGCCGCCCGCGGTGAAGAGGCCCATGGTGGCGGCCCGGGGGCTGCTGATGGACGGCTCACGCACCGGAACGTTCCAGTGCCCCCACTTGGCGTCGTGGAAATTCTCGTGCACCGGGTCGAGGACGTATATCCCGAGAATGAGGAAGGAATCCGGAGTCCCGTCCTCGCCGGTGGCACGGGCTGTTCCGTCCGGGTCGTAGGAGAAGGCGGCCCCGTCGCATTCATATCCGATGAGCGGTGTTCCGGCACCGAGCCGGTCCGCCGTTCCGCCGCCGGAATTGTCCCGCAGGCCGGTTCCTTCGTAGATCCAGTGATCGGCGTGCTGGACGGTGTATCCGGCACGGGGGCGGTCGCCCGGCCATTCGGTGGCGGGCCACATTCCGCCGTTGCGGAAACTCACCCCGGTCAGCGTGTTCTCCGGATGGCCGACTCCGTCCGGCTCGGGCGTCCACCACTGGTCGGTGGCCGGCAGATGGGGGTATTCCTCGCCGACGTGGTGATCGGTGTCGGAGACGAAAGCGGTGTTCCCGTCCGTCGGATGCACCCGCCACCAGCAGGTGTTGGCGCTGAGGAAGGCGATGTTCCCGCCGTCGCGGACGAAGCGCTCGGCGTGCTCGCGCATGGCCGCGCTCCAGTACTCGTCGTGGCCGACGCTGAGCAGCAGGTGGTACGGGTCGAGCAGGGCGGGGTCCTCGTGCAGGTCGAGGTCGGTGCAGTACTCCACGGGGTAGCCGCTGCGCTCCAGCCAGGCGATGAACGGCGCGTCCCAGTAGGCGAGGTCGATCACGCCTCCCGGGCGGTGCAGACTGACCCTGTGACCTCGGGGTTCACCGCCGCCGGACCGGTGGACGGGGTGGTCGTAGAGGCTGGCGCCCCGGTCGGTCCCCGGCCGGTCGGAGCGGTTGTAGGCGTGCCGGGTGAACGTCGACTTCTTGTAGAGGATGCGGGAGCGGCTGCCGGGCACCCGGGGGCGTACGACGAAGAACTCCCGGGCGTTCCCCTCCAGCCGCTCGGTCGTGAGCGGGGGAGGGTTTTCCGGACGGCCGGGCCCGCATTCGATGAATTCGGCCAGATGGATTCCCGGCTCCCAGTCCTCGGGCACCGGGAGGGTGAGCGGTGGCCATCCCCAGTCGTCGGAGGGTGAGACGAGGCCTGGTATTCCGTCGGGATGGACAGGTGGCTGATGCAAGGTGCCCGGGAATTCCTCGGATTCCCCGACGAGAGCGAGTTCACTGCCGAGCCGGTAGAAACGAAGACGGAAACGGGGGGCATCGGTGGAGAGATGGAACGTCACTTCGTCGCCGACGGTGACACTTTCGCGGCCGAGATATCCCTCAATCATGCCGCACATGCTAGGCAGCCGCCCCGGAGACGACAACGCCACCATCAACAGGCCATCCGGTCCGCTGTTTTCGGCCACACGTGGCCGGGCGGGACTTTCCGTCGTTCCTTCTGGGTAGGGCGGAATCCGGAAATGGCACGGGCCGTCCGACGACCGGTGAGAGGCTTGCATGAGTGAAGAATTCCGCGGTGAATTCCGTGTACGGGAACTGGTGCTGGGGATCGAGGGGCTGGCACTGCTGCGCCGAGCCGTGGACGGCGACGAGGCATTCCTGAGCGAGCGGGTCGCCGACATCCGCCGCTTCGTCCTCGACGAGGAGAAGCTTCCGGACGGCGGTGCCCAGGTCAGCGAACTGGACGCGGCTGCGGGCTACGCGTCGTGGTCGGCGGTGTACGACTCGCTGCCCAGCTCGTACATCGAGGTGGAGGAGCCGGTCGTCGCCGCGATCCTCGACGGCCTCGCCCCGGGCACCGCGCTCGACGCCGCCTGCGGCACCGGCCGCCAGACCCGGGCGCTGGCCGCGCGCGGACACCGCGTCATCGGCGTCGACCAGTCGCCCCACATGATCGAGAAGGCCCGCGAGCACACCCCGGACGCCGACTACCGCGTGGGCCGTCTGGAGCGGCTGCCGCTCGACGACGACTCCGTGGACCTCGCCGTCTGCTCGCTGGCCATGACACACCTTCCGGACACCGCGCCCGCCGTGGCGGAACTGGCCCGGGTGGTCCGGCCGGGCGGGCGGATCGTCGTCACGGACATGCACCCCTTCGTGATCGCGCTCCAGGGCCAGTGCCTCTTCGTGCACGGCGCCGAGGAACTGGCCTTCGTCCGCAACCACGTCCACCTGCCGAGCCACTATCTGGACGCCTTCGGCCGGGCCGGGCTGCGGGTGCGCGGCTGCCACGAACCCCTGTTCAACGGGAGCCTGGCGCCCGGGGGTTACGAGGAGTTCATCGCGGACGCGGCCCGCGCCGCCTGGGACGGACTCCCGATCGTCGTCGTCTGGGACGTCGAGGTCCCCGCTTCCTGAGGAGAAACCATGCCCCTGGACCTGGTACGCCACTCGCAGCGGCCCGAGCTGTGGGACCGCATCCCCGAGCGGTTCGCCGGAGTGGTGCCCGAGTACAACCTGCACGGCGACATCAACGGCGACTACTGGAACCGGCTGTTCGAGGACTTCCCGGAGTACCAGTTCCTGCTGTACGACGACGAGGACGAGGTGATCGCCGGTGCGGGCCGCTCGCTGCCGCGCACCTGGGACGGCACCGCGGCGGACCTCGGCCCCGGGCTGGACGACTCGATCGCGCGGGCCTTCGCCGACCGCGACGCCGGGTGCGCCCCGGACGCGCTCGTCGCGCTCGGCATCGAGGTGGCCGAGGACCACCAGGGCCGGGGCCTGTCCAAGGTGTTGCTCGACGCGATGACGGACACGGCGCGACGGGCCGGGCTCGGGACGGTCCTGGTGCCGGTGCGCCCCACCTGGAAGGACCGTTACCCCCTGGTGCCGATCGAGCGGTACGCGGCGTGGACCCGGGACGACGGGGCCCCCTTCGACCCGTGGATCCGGACCCAGGTGGGCGCGGGCGGCACCCTCGCGGCGGCCTCCGCGCACTCCTCGCGGATCACCGGCACGGTCGCCGAGTGGGAGAGCTGGACGGGCCTGGCCCTCCCGGAGGACGGGGAGTACGTCTTCCCCGGCGGCCTCGCGCCCCTCCGCGTCGACCGGGCGCGGGACGTGGCCGCGTACTGGGAACCGGGCGTGTGGATCACGCACGCCGTCCGGTAGGCGGGCACCGGGGGTGGCCCCGCGAGGCCGCGGCAATCCGGCGGGGCCACGATGCAACGCCGGCGGCCCGGGGCTACCCCCCCCGCACGCGCGGGGAACACTCACCGGCCCTCAGCAGGCCTACCTGTGCGGCCGGGCCGCCCTCGCACGCGCGGGGAACACACGGCGTACTGCGACCACCACGGCGACGACGAGGGACCACCCCCCGCACACGCAGGGAACACCCCCCGTTCCCCTCGGCCGCTGCTGCTCTGCGGGGACCACCCCCGCACGCGCGGGGAACACCGGCCGACGAGCATCGCAACGTCGGGGCCCGGGGGACCACCCCCGCACGCGCGGGGAACGCGCGACGCGCAGCAGCGTCCGCAGGGCCTGCCGGGGACCACCCCCGCACGCGCGGGGAACACCGGCCGCGACGAGAGACCCGCCGGAGAGCTGAGGGACCACCCCCGCACGCGCGGGGAACACGCTGACGGTCGCGAGATCAAGGGCAGCGGCCTGGGACCACCCCCGCACGCGCGGGGAACACGGCTACGAGGTCGTCGGGTACGACGCCGACCACAGCAAACAGGGACCACCCCCGCACGCGCGGGGAACACTTGCGCTTGTCCGGGTGCTGCGCGCTCCCGTTGGGACCACCCCCGCACGCGCGGGGAACACACTCGGCGCCGCAGTCCGCACCATCGATCCGGAGGACCACCCCCGCACGCGCGGGGAACACCCCTGTCTAGCCAAGGTTGGTATGTGCCTTGCGGGACCACCCCCGCACGCGCGGGGAACACCGACCTGCTGCGAGCCCATTACGGGACCGACGGGGACCACCCCCGCACGCGCGGGGAACACCTGCTGGCATCAATGCCAAGTTGAGTCCGCGCGGGACCACCCCCGCACGCGCGGGGAACACCTGTCGTGGCAACCGCGCGGTGGGCCGCGCGCGGGACCACCCCCGCACGCGCGGGGAACACCTCGGCGACGGGTACACGCACCCGTGGCTGATGGGACCACCCCCGCACGCGCGGGGAACACCGACTTCGGCGCCCGGCGCCGTGGTGCCGTT
Source organism: Streptomyces sp. NPDC056347 (assembly GCF_042262625.1). NCBI lineage: Bacteria > Bacillati > Actinomycetota > Actinomycetes > Kitasatosporales > Streptomycetaceae > Streptomyces > Streptomyces sp. NPDC056347. The sequence goes on from NZ_JBHJQP010000037.1 coordinate 28,055, forward strand.
CGGGACCACCCCCGCACGCGCGGGGAACACCCCCGTGGTGCAGGGGCGGGGCCACCGTGTCGGGGACCACCCCCGCACGCGCGGGGAACACGTCCTGAGCACCTACAAGGGCCGCTGGTACACGGGACCACCCCCGCACGCGCGGGGAACACTCTTCGTGACCTGCGAGTTTATCGAGCGAGGATGCTGTTCTGGTCCAACTTCGTTGAATCCGGCATACGGGACATGGGTGCCATAATCTCTCCCCCTCAAGTAGCGGGCAAGCGTCCGGTACGCGGCCCAGGGCTGTGCGCGACTTCTGCGGCGGCTGACCGGTGGTCGTCCAACCTCGTTGCCCTGCTCAGGGTTTCACGAAAGCTGTCCCGCGTTCCTGACCTGCGGGCGAACCCTCGACAGAAGAATCGGGGGCTTCGGGAGTTCCCGCAGTCCGTAACGTATCTCGTTTCCGCCCCACGAAGCAGTCTGCCCGAGCGTTGTCCACCGAGAGGTGCCTGGTGGACAACGCTCGGGGAAACAAGAACGTGATACGTGGGCTTTTGGCCAACGCCGCGAGCGTGTGTGCCGGACTGTGTGACGGGGCAAGCGCTGCCGGGAGCGGCACCAGGTTCATGCCCCGCCCTGCTCGCCGTAGCGGTGGGCCCAGGGCAGGGCCTCCTCCAGTGAGGCCGATACGCCGAGCAGAAGGTCCTCGCGCCCCCATCCGGCCGTCAGCGAGACCCCGAGCGGCAGCCCTTGCGAACTCCAGCCCAGCGGAAGGCTGATGGCCGGGAAGCCGGTGGCGTTCGCCAGTACGGTGTTGCCCGTGAACGCGGTCATCGCGGCCAGCTCGGCCGCCGGGTCCGCATCGTTGCGGAGCTTGCCGACGGGCGTCGGCGGGTTCGTCACGGTCGGAGTGATCACCACGTCCGCGTCCGCGTGGCGGAGTGCCCAGGCGCGGGCGCGGGCCTGGACGACACCGATCGAGGCGGCCAGCTCGGCCGAGGTGAACTTCCGCGAGCGGGACCGGAGATGGCGGACGATCGGCCGCAGGGGCGACTCGTCGAGTGCCATGGTCCTCGACCCGACCAGTGCCGTGAACATCACCTGGAAGCCCTCGGTCAGCTCGGGGTCCGGCGCCTGGTCCCGGGCGAACACGTCATGGCCGAGCCCGGCCAGCGTGCGGGCGGTGAGCTCCGCGGCCGCGGCGACCTCGGGATCCACGGGGCCGCCGGAGACCGAGCCCTGGGCGAGCGCGACCCGGAGCCGTGGCACGGGTGCGCCGCACGCGCGCTCGTAGCCGTCGGCCCGGGGCGGATGCACGGTGCCGGCCCCGGTGCGGCCGGTCAGGGCGTCGAGGAACGCCGCGGCGTCGCGCACCGTACGGGCGATCGGCCCCCGTACCGAGAGCCCCATCCCGTCGTTGCCCGCCGGGCCCGCGGTGACAAGTCCCCGGCTGGGCTTGAGCCCGACCACGCCGCAGGCGCTCGCGGGTGAACGTATCGAACCGGCGGTGTCACTGCCCTGCGCGATCGGTACCAGCCGGGCACCGACCGCGGCCGCCGCCCCGCCGCTGCTGCCCGCCGCGCTGCGGCGGAGTTCGAACGGGCTGCGTGCCGGGGCGGACACCTCGGGCTCGGTGTAGCAGGCGGCCCCGAACTCGGGAACCGTGGTCTTGCCGAGGCTGATCAGCCCGGCGTCGGCCATGACGTCGACGATCTCGTCGTCGTGCTCCGGAATCCAGTCGCGGAACAGTGCGGAACCCAGCGTGGTGCGTACACCCGCGGTGGCTTCCAGGTCCTTGACCGCGGTGGGCACGCCGAACAGGCGCGGCAGCCCGGCGCGGTCCGCCGACCGCAGGACGCGTTCGGCCCCGGCCGCCGCGGCGCGGGCCCGGTCGGCCGACACGGTGGTGAACGCCCCCACCCGGTCGCCGCCCTCGATCCGGGCCAGCAGATGGTCCACGACTTCGGTGGGACTCGTGTCACCGCATGCGTAGGCGGCGGCCAGTTCCAGCGCCGTGAGGTCGTGCAGCTCCGTCATGCGCACTCCTGTTGAAGTTTCGTTACGCGTATCGATATGGTGCGGGCATGGTGACCGAAAAGGCAAGCACTCCGAAGAACGGCCGCCCCCGGGCGGTCACGCTCGACGCGGTCCTGGACGCGGCGACCGAGCTGGCCGACGACGAGGGGCTGGACGCCGTGAGCTTCCGCGCGCTGGCGGACCGGCTGGGCGTGTCACCCATGGCGATCCATCGCACGACGGGAGGCGTCGACGCGCTCCAGCGCGCGCTGGTGTCCCGCATCGTCGGCGAGGCGACCCGGGCGGTGGAATGGCCGGAGGACTGGCGCGGCACCGTCCGGCTGTTCGCGGACACGCTCCACGACCTGCTCATGCGGCACCCCGTCGTCCTCGAGGCGCACCGCCGCGCCCCGCTGGTCGGGCCCGGTGCCGACGACGCCGCGTTCCGGGTCGTGGCGGCGCTGCGCGGCGCGGGGCTCGACGAGGAGGCCGCCGCGTACGCGTACGGCACCGTGCACGACTTCGTCACCGGCCACGTGGCGATCCGCCTCGGCCGCGGCGATCTGGAACTCCATCACCTCCCGCCGGAGCGCCGGGCCGCGTCGGTGTTCGCGGACCACCACGACTACGACCGCCGGTTCTCCTTCGGTCTTGACCTCGTCATCGGCGGGATCGCCGCCGCTGCCGCAACCCCCACATCCCACGAGGTGCGGCGATGACCCCCTCCCCGACGGGCCTGCCGGAGACCGAGCTGCCCGAGACGCACCGCCTGACGGCCCCCGATGGGCGCCGGATCGCGTACTGCTCGTACGGCGACCCCGCCGCCCCGCCCGTGATCGTGCTCCACGGAACCCCCGGCAGCCGGTACGAGGGCCTCCCGCTGGGGCGGGCGGCGGAGGGGGCGGGCCTGCGTCTGGTCTTCCCGGACCGTCCCGGGTACGGCGAGACCGACCCCGTGCCCGGTCGTGGCTTCCACCGCTGGAACGACGACTTCGTGGCCCTGCTCGACCACCTCGGCCACGAGCGGGCCGCACTCGTGGCGATCTCGGGCGGCGGCGGGTACGCGCTCTCGGCGGCGCAGCGGCTCCCCGGGCGGGTGACGAGACTGGTCCTCGCCTGTGCCGCCGTTCCCGGAGCTCCCCGCGAGGCGTACGCGCGCCGGATCCCGCTGGTCAAGATCGTGAACCTGATCGCCGTGCGGGCTCCGGCGGTCGCCCGGCGGATGCTTGCGGGGAAGGGCGTCTTCAAGAGGGCGAGGAACGAGCCGAACCTCGACGCCTGGCCCCGGTCCGACCGGCTGATCATGACCGACCCCGCCTGCCGGGCACTGTCCGACGTGGACACGTCTGAGGGACAGCGCCAGGGCGTGCACGCGGCCGTCACCGATCTCGCCGGCTACTCCCGCCCGCTGCCGGACCCGCTGGGCTCGGTCTCCGTACCGACCCTCTTCCTCCACGGCGAGGCGGACGGCAACGTCCCCGTCGAGGTGGCGCGCTGGGCGCACGCACAGATCCCGGGCGCCGAATTGCGTACCGTCCCCGACGGCGGTCACCTGTTCCTGCTCGCGGATCCGGAGGTGCTCCTGCGGGAGCTGGCCTGAGCGGTGCGGGCGGCCGCGCGGATTTCGGCAGGGACCGCCGCGGGCGGCGCGGCGAAACGCGGTGGCCGGTCGGCCACGGCGAAACGCGGCGGCCGGCCGGCCGGCTCAAGAGCTTCCGCGCGGTCGTGACCCGTCGGGGGACGACTCCGCGTCCATGGACACAGTTGCGCGACCCGTCGGAAAGGCCTGGCCGAGGGTCCCGCCCGCGCGGACGGCCGCCCAGGCCAGCGCGGTCATCGCGCGGGCCTCGTCCGGGCCCGCCTCCGGGCGGCGTTCGGGCGGGAGTCCGGCCGGTCCGGCGGTGGCGACGGCGGAGTGCCGCAGCCGGTCCAGCGCGTCCGGGGGGACACCGTCGGGTAGCGGCCCCAGGCTCCGGGCGGCGCGGGCCGCCTGGTGCCCGAGCAGCAGGCAGTGGATCCAGAGCTCCTCGGCGAACGCGTCGCCGAAGGTCCGGGCCACCTCCGCCGCGAGGTGCCGCGGCAGCCGCGCGGCCCGTACCGCTTCCTCGGTCAGGCCGGTGGCGGGGAGGGCGTCGCGCCAGGGGTGGTGGCCGCGCCCGCCGTCGGCGCCGTTCTCCTGCCCGACGAGCCGGACGAAGCCCTCCCCGTACCGCATGTACGGGATCCAGCCCGGCTCCTCCAGGACCCGCCCCCGGTCCAGCAGCGGTGCGGCGTCGGCGGCGGAGGTGGGGCAGACGGCGAGCCGGATGCCCTGGGCGGCGTGGTCGTTGATGCTCGTCGTGCCGATGTGCTCGACGATGTTCGGCACGGCGAGCAGGCTCATCCGGCCGCGCCCCCGGAAGAAGGCGGAGAGCAGTTCGTCGTCGTGGCGTTCGGCGCTGTCGCGGGCGTACGCGCGGAACGCGGCCGCGCTCGCGACCGGCAGGCAGAGGGCGAGGGACGGCGTGAACTCGTCGGGCACGGCCCGCACCCAGGAGGCCCCCGCGAGGGCGGCGAGCCGGGCGGCGGCGCCATTGCGGGCGTGCCAGTTGGTGTAGAAGACCAGGGCCTCGTCGGGGAACCGGACGGCGGACCGGCCGACGATCTCCAGCAGTTCGGCCGGAGCGTCGACATCGTCCTGCACGACCAGATGATGGCCGGCCCCCGGGCGCACGGCCGACCAGGCGACCAGCGCCGTACGCAGGGCGGAGGGCGGGCCCTGCGGGTCGGGGTCGAGGGCGAGGCCGTCCAGCCGCAGCCGGTCGGCGAGGTCCTGGGCCTGGGCCAGGCGCACGGGATGGGTCATGACGGCCGAACTCACGTGGGGCTTGGGCACGCTGCGCTCCTCGGCAGGGGTGGTCGGCGGTCATGGTCGCAGAGCACGGGCCCGGCGGGCCTCGGTGCGCCGGGAGTTTGGCCGGATCGGAGGCGGTGACGGCGCCCGGGGCGAGCGGACTGCGCCCGGCATACAGGGACAAAACCTTCCCAAGCGGGATCGGGAGTGACCGAATCCTAGGACTCCTTTGACACTCTCAAAGTTTCGCGTATAGCTTCCATGCCCAGTTGGGCATTCTCAATGGACGCTCGGGGTGGATGAAGGGGTCGTTCCCATGCATGCGGAACCAAACGGGCAGTACGGCCGGATCGGGCGGCGGGGAGTACTCCGCGCGGCGGGAGCTGGCATCGGCGTGCTCGCCGTCTCGGCGATCCTCTCGGCCTGCGCGCCGCAGCGGCCCGAAGGGGCCGAGGCGTCCGACGGGACGGCGGCCCGGGGCTCCGACACCCCGATCGACACGCTGACCCTGGCCCTGCCCTCGTCCCTGTCGACCCTGGACGTGAGCCGTGAGTCCGGCATCCTGAACTACGTCGTGGCCTGCCTGGCCCAGGAGTCGCTGCTCTCCGTCGGGCCCACCGGCAAGCTCGGGCCCGGTCTCGCCGAGAGCTGGAAGCAGCCCGACGCCAGGACGTACGTCTACACCCTGCGCCGTGACGCGAAGTTCTCCGACGGCACCCCGGTCACCACCGACGACGTGCTCGCCTCCGTCGAGGCCGCCCGGGACACCGGCAGCGGGCTGGCCTACGCCTGGGCCGACGTCGCCTCCGTCAAGGCCACCGGCGCCCGCGAGATCACCGTACGGCTGAAGCACCCCGACGCGGCCTTCGCCTGGACGCCGACCCCCGGCACACTGCTGATCAGCAGCAAGGCCTTCCTCGCGCGGAACAAGGGGAAGGTCGGCACCCCCGGGACGCTGCTGCTGGGATCGGGTCCCTACCGGGTCACGTCCTTCGCCGCCGACGACCATGTGGCCCTGGAGCGCAACGACCACTGGTGGGGCGAGCGCCCCTCGGTCCGGTCGCTGAAGCTGTCGTTCATCCCCGACGCCGGAACCAGGCTCGTCGCCATGAAGTCCGGCTCCGTCGACGGCGCGCTGAACCTGCCGTCCGACGAGGCCCGCGGCTGGGAGCGCGAGGCCCGGGTCACCTACACGGGCGACCGCTCCGTGGTCGCCCTCGCCTTCGACACCGCGCGGGCGCCCTTCGACGACGTACACGTGCGCAAGGCGTTCGCCCACGCCGCCGACCGGGCCGGTATGACCAAGGGCATCCTGCACGGCCGGGCCGAGGTGGCGTCCACCCTCGTCTCGCCCGACATGTGGGGCGACCTGCTCACCGCCGACGCGGTCGACGCGGCCTACGACAAGCTTCCCGCCTGGGACTTCGACCTCGACCTGGCCAGAGCCGAACTCGCGAAGTCCGCCCACAAGGACGGCTTCACCCTCGACCTCACGTACCCGAGCAGCGGACCCCAGCTGGGCAAGGCGGCACTGGTGCTGGCGGCCTCGCTGAAGGAACTCGGCATCACGCTGAACGTCAAGGAGGCCACGCTGGAGCAGTGGATCGCCGGTCTGGTGCCCGGCAAGAAGCCCCTCCAGTTCCTCTGGTACTACCCCGTCACCGGCGACCCGGCGGAGCTCACCAACGCCTATCTGGACAGCGGTGCCACCCCCACGAACCTGCCGCACTACGACAACGCGGCCGTCGACGGGGCACTGGCCGCCGCCCGGAAGACCGTCGACCCGGCCGCGCGCGGCGCGCACCTGATGACCGCCGTCACCGCCTCCGCCGCCGATCTGCCGTACCTGCCGCTGTGGTGGGCGCAGACCGCGACGGCCGTCACCAAGGACCTCGTGTTCGAGGAGCCGGGCCCCTTCGCCCTCGTCGGCCCCTGGGCCACCAGGGTCAAGAAGACGGCAGCCTGAGACCGCGTGCCGGGCGGACGCCCCCTCGATCCCCCGAGCCCGCCCGGCACGCATCCCTTCGGCCCCCCTCCTGGACCACCGGTCCGCCCACGCCCGCAGCACGAACGGAACGCCCATGCACTCCGCCCCTCCGGTACCCGGCGCCGCCGCGGAGCCGTCCGCAGCCGTCCGCCGGGTCCGTACGGCCATGTCGGAGCTGACCGCGCCGTCGGACAGCCGGATCAGCCCCGACGGGCGCGGCGTGGCGGTCACCGTCCTCGGGCCCTGGGGCGCCGACGTCGTGATCGCACCGGCCGACGGCCCCGAACTCCCGCTGCCCACCGGCCCGTCCGACCCGGCCGGACGCACCCGGCACACCCCGCGCTGGCTGCCGGACTCCCGGACGGTCCTGCTGGTCACCGAACCGGTCGAGCCCGGCCCGCCGGTGCTGACCGCCTGGGACACCCGTACCGGCGACCGCCGTGAACTCGCGGTGGTCCCCGGCGCGGTGGAGGAGCTGTACGTCTCCGACGACGGCACCGAGGTCCTGGTGCTGGCGGCCGACGACGGGGCCGAGCGCGACGGGATGAACCTGGGGCTGCCGGTCCGGCTGGGCCCGGCCCCCGCCCCCGTCTCCCACCGCCCGGACGCCGGACGGCGCCGACTCCTCCACGCGCCGCTGCGACCCGCGGACGGCGTGGACGGTTCCGTTCTGCCGGCGCCGGTCGCACTGCGGGACGCCGGGCCCGCCGCGCTGACCGTCTGGAACGCCGCCTGGCGCGGCGGCCGTACCGTCGTGGCCACCGTCTCCGACGACCCGCTGCCCGCCGGCTACTACCACGCGCGCCTGGTCCGCATCGATCTCGCCGACGGCCGCACAGTCCCGCTCCACCGGCCCCGCGGCCAGCTCGCGGCGCCCGCGCTCAGCCCGGACGGACGCCGTGCGGCGGTCTGCGAGGGCATCTCCATCGTCGCGGGCCGGCCGCTCCTCGTGGACCTGGACGGCCGTGCCGCGACGGTCGCGGAGGTCCCGGGCGCCGAGGACGTCACCTGGACCGGATTCCACCCGCGCGACGGGGACCGGCTCCTGACGGCGGGCTGGAGCGGCACCGGAAGCCGGGTCGCCGAGATCCGGGGCGGGGCTCCCGCCGTGCTCCACGAGGAGCGGGCCGTGCTCAGCGGGGCCGGTGCCCAGCCCGCCCTCAGCCTCAGCGCCGACGGGCTGAGGGCCGCGACCGTCCGCGAGGCCCCGGGCGAACCGCCCCGGGCCGTCGTCGCGGCGACCTCCGGACCGGGCGCCTGGAACTGGCGGCCCGTCACCGCCCCGGACCCGTCCGCCGCTCGCCGGGAGGCGGGCCACGGCGACCTCGCCCGGGTCAGGACCCGCGAGACCGCCTGGACCGCGTCCGACGGCACCCCGGTGCACGGCCTGCTGCTCGACGCCCCCGGCACGGAACCCGCCACGGGCCCCGGCACCGACCCCGCCGCAGGATCTGGCACGGAACCCGCCACGGGCCCCGGCACCGACCCCGCCGCAGGATCTGACACGGAACCCGCCGCGACTCCCGGCGCACGCCCGCTCGCCGTACTGCTGCACGGTGGCCCCTCCTGGCAGTGGTCCGCCGGATACGCCCCGGCCGACGTGCTCGGCCTGGCACCCGCCCTGGCCGCGGCCGGCTGGCTGGTGCTGCTGCCCAACCCGCGCGGCAGCAGCGGCTACGGCCTGGACCACGCCCGCGCCGTCGTGGGCGCCTGCGGCGACGTCGACCTCGACGACGTCCTCGGCGGCGTCGCCCACCTGGTCGCCCGGGGCGAGGCACTGCCCGGCCGGAGTGCCGTGCTCGGCCACAGCTACGGCGGCTTCCTCGCCGCCCTCGCCGCCGCCCGCACCGACGCCTTCCGGGCCGCGGTCGTGGTCTCCGCCCCCACCGACTGGCTGAGCTTCGCCCACACCTCCGTGATCGGCGGCGGCTACGAGGAGACGTACGCGATCGGCGACGCCCGCACCCCCGAGGGACGCACCGCCCTCCTGGCCCGCTCCCCGCTCTTCGCCGAAGGCGCCGGCACCGCGACCCCCGTCCTCGTCCTGCACGGCGAGCACGACCGGATCACCCCGCCCGGCCAGGCGCACGAGCTGTACCGCGCCCTGGCCCGCCGCGCCACCGCCCCCGTCGAGCTCCATGTCTACCCCGCCGAGGGACACGAGTTCACCGACCCCGCCCACCTGCTGGACGCCACCGCCCGCGCCGAGCGATGGCTCGCCCGGTACGCCGCATCCGGGGCGGCGGCCCACCACGGCACGAAGGACACACCGTGACCGACCCCGGCCGCCTCCGGGCCGACCCGCCACCGCCCTGGCACACCCGGCTGGGCGACGCCCTGCCGCCGCGCTACGTCATCCGACGGCTCGCGGGCACCGCCGCTCTGCTGCTGGTCCTCTCACCGGCCGTGTTCGCCCTGCTGAGGTTCGCCCCCGGCGACCCCGCCCGCACCCTCCTCGGCACCCGGAGCGCCACCCCCGAGGCCCTGGCCTCCGTACGCGCCGCCCACCACCTGGACGAACCGTTCGTCACGCAGTACGCGCGATGGCTGACCGGCGCGTTCGGCGGCGACCTCGGCACCTCCATCCGAACCGGCGAGAGCGTCGCCGCCGCGCTCGGCGAGCGGCTGGCGGTCACCGGTCAGCTCGTGCTGGCCGGATTCGCCGTCGCCCTGCTGCTGGGACTGCCGCTGGGCGTACTGGCCGGCCTGCGCGCCCGCAGGCCCGTCGACCGGGCCGTACAGAGCCTCGGCGTCCTCGCCCTGTCCACCCCGGCCTTCGCCGGCGGCCTGCTCCTCATCTACGTCTTCTCGCTGATGCTGGGCTGGCTGCCCGCGTACGGCCCGGGCACGGGCGGCACCGACCGGCTGCTCCATCTGCTGCTGCCCGGCATCACCCTCGGCCTCGCCGTGACCGCCGTGCTGATCAAACTCGTCCGGGCCGCCGTCATCCGCGAACTGGCCCGGGAACACGTCACCTTCGCCCTGGCCCGCGGCGTACCCACCCGCACCGTGCTCTTCCGGTACGTGCTGCGGGGCACCGCCGTCCCGGTCACCACCGGCATCGGGCTCGTCCTCGCCTACCTGCTGGCAGGCACCGTGCTCGTCGAGCAGGTGTTCGCGCTGCCGGGACTCGGGCAGCTCCTCGTGCAGTCCGTCACCTTCAAGGACGTGCCCGTCGTCCAGGCCGAGGCGCTGCTGCTCGCCGCCCTGATCTGTCTCGCGACCCTCGTCACCGACCTCACCCACCCGCTGGTCGACCCGCGGCTGCGCACCGGCCGCACCCGTCACCCCCGCCCCGGCCGGAGCACGCCGGACGAACCCGCCGAGGTGAAGGCATGACCACGCCGACCGCCACCGTGACCACCACGCCCGCGAAGCGCACCGGGCGGCGGCTGTTCGGCCCGCTCACCACTGTCTGCGCCGTGCTCGCCGCCCTCCTGGTGGCCGCCGCCGTCGCCGGACAGTGGGTGTTCCCCGACTGGAACCGGCAGGACCTGCTGGCCACCGGCGCCATGCCCGGCGACGGGCACCTCCTCGGCACCGACGAACTCGGCCGCGACGTCTGGCACATGCTGGTCGCCGGGGCGCGCAGCACCCTGGCCGGGGCCGCGCTGGTCGCCGTCGGGTCCATGCTCGTCGGCAACCTGCTCGGACTGACCGCCGGCTACTTCGGCGGGCCCGCCGACACCGTCGTACGCCGCCTGGCCGATCTGCTGCTGGCTCTGCCCGCCCTGCTCGTGACCATCGTCGTCGCCGGGATCGGCGGCGGCGGGTACGCGCTCGCGGTCGGCGTCCTGGTCGTGCTGACCTCGCCCGGGGACATCCGGCTGGTCCGCTCGGCGGTCCTGGAACAGCGCCACCGACCGTACGTGGAGGCGGCCCGCACCCTCGGCCTGCCCGCCCGGACGATCATGGTGCGGCACATCTGGCCCACCGTCCTGCCGGTCGTCGTGGCCAACACGATGCTCAATTTCGCGGGTGCGATCGTCGCCCTGTCCTCGCTCTCCTTCCTCGGCCTGGGCGTGCCGCCCGGGGCCCCGGACTGGGGCCGGATGCTGGCCGAGAACCGCACCCTCCTGTACGACAACCCGGCCGCCGCCCTGGCACCGGCCGTCGCCGTGATCGTCTCCGCGGTCGTGGTGAACCTGCTCGGCGACCGGCTGTTCGAGCACTTCTCCGACCGGAGGCCCTGATGACCGAGGTCCACACCGACGCCGCGCCCCTTCTGGAGGTCACCGGCCTGCGGATCGCCGCCACCGGGGCCGCGTCCGGACCCGCCACCGTCCTGGACGGGGTCGCCCTGTCCGTCGCGGCGGGGGAGTGCGTCGCGGTCGTCGGGGAATCGGGCAGCGGCAAGTCCCTCGCCGTACGCGCCGTCGCCGGACTGCTGCCCGAGGGCGTCGCCGTCACCGGCGGCACCGTCCGGCTGGCCGGCCAGGAGACCGGGGAGCTGTCCCGGGCCGCACGGCACGCCCTGCGCGGGCGCCGGATCTCCCTGCTCATGCAGGACCCGTTCACGATGCTGCACCCGCAGCTCACCTGCGGACGGCAGATCGCCGACGGGCTCCGCGCCGACCTGCCCGCCCTCGCCGCGGCCCGGGGACGGCGGGCCCACCGCGCGGCCCTGCGCGCCGAGACGGTACGACGGCTCGCCGAGGTCGGACTGGCCCCGGACGTCGCCGACCGCTACCCGCACGAACTCTCCGGCGGCATGCGCCAGCGCGTCGCCACCGCCGCCGCCCTCGCCGGTGACCCGGACCTGCTCGTCGCCGACGAACCCACCACCGCCCTGGACGCCGCCAACCAGCGGGCCGTCCTGGAACTCCTGCGCGGCCTGCTGGACCGCCGCGGCATGGGCCTGCTGCTCATCACGCACGACCTCTCCGTCGCCTTCGCCACCTGCGACCGGGTCTACGTGCTGTACGCCGGGGCCGTCCTGGAACAGGGCCCGGCGGCCGATCTGCGCCGGGCGCCCCGCCACCCGTACACCGCCGCCCTGCTGGCGGCCGAGCCGTCGGCGCACATCCGGTACGAGAGGCTGCCCACCGTCCCCGGCTCAGTACCCCCGCCGGGCGCGCGCACCGGCGGCTGCCCGTTCGCCGACCGCTGCCCGCACGCCGCCCCGGAGTGCCGCACCACCGCCGTGACGCTCCGGGTGCCGCCCACGCCCGCCGGGACGCGGGACACCGGCGAACGGCTCTCCGCCTGTGTACGGCTGGACGAGATCGGCGCCGACCTCGCCCCGCCGCCCGGACCGGCGGCGACCGCCGACGCCGTGGCCGAAGCGGCACCCGCCCCGGCCGAGGACCCCGTACCGGCGCTGCGGGTGCGCGGCGTGCGCCGCAGCTTCCGCGACGACGGCGACCCCGCCGTCCGGGACGTGGACCTGACCGTGCCCGCCGGGCGGATCACCGCGCTCGTCGGGGAGTCCGGCTCGGGGAAGACCACTCTGGCCCGCATCGCCGTGGGCCTGGAGACCTTCGACGAGGGGCGGGTCGACGTCGGAGGCATCCCGCTGACCGCCGGCCGGCTGCCCACCCGCGCGGAGCGGGCGCGGCTCGCCTCGCAGGTGCAGATCGTCTTCCAGGACCCGTTCTCCTCGCTGCCGCCACTGCGCACCGTCGGAGCCACCCTGGCCGAGGCGCTGACCGCCGCCGGACGCGTCCCCGGTCACTCGCGGGCCGAGCGCCGCGCCCGGCGCACCGAACTCGTCGGGCAGTTGCTGGACCAGGTCGGCCTGGAGCGCGCCTACGCCGGGCGGCGCCCCGCCGGACTCTCCGGCGGGGAACGCCAACGCGTCGCCCTGGCCCGGGCATTCGCCGTCCGGCCCCGGCTCCTGATCTGCGACGAGGCGGTGGCCGCGCTGGACGTCTCCGTACAGGCCCAACTGCTCAACCTGCTGGCCGACATGCAGCGCGCCGAGGGGTTCGCGGTGCTGTTCATCACCCATGACCTGGGGGTGGTGCGCCAGATCGCCGACGAGGCCGCGGTCATGGTCCGCGGCGAGCTGGTCGAACGCGGCACGGTCTCCGAAGTCCTGGACAGCCCCCGGCACCCGTGGACCCGCCGGATGCTCGACGCCGTACCGGACTTGGACCCCTCCGCCGCCAGGTCCTAAACTGACGCCCGCACGGGCCCGTGCCACCGCACCGACGAGCCGGAGGAGCAGGGGTGTCGCTCACCGGGACCGCCACCCGGCAGAAGGAGACATCCGCGATGCCAGTGCCCGAAGGCCCGCTGCCGGCCGCGCCCGGCCCGAAGCCGGTGACGGACCGCCGGGCGACCGGCGACTTCGCACGGGACGCCCTGTCGGTGAACCTCAACCGCCGCCGCCTCGCCCGGGGGTGGAGCCTGCGCGAGATGTCCGCCGAGACCGGGATCAGCAAGGGGCTGCTCTCCCAGATCGAACGCGGCGAGGCCAATCCGACGCTGGACGTCGTCACCCGCATAGCCACCGTGCTCCGTACCGACCCCGCCGACCTGCTGCGCGGATCGCTGCGCGAACCGGAGATCCTGCGCGCCGGCGAGATCGACGAGCCCGACGGGGAGAGCGCGGTCAACCTCCTCTTCGCCGCCCACGGCCACAGCCGCTTCGAGGTCTACCGCTCCCGCCTCCACCCGCACGCCCAGAGCCAGCTCAGCTCGCACGGCACGGGCTCCGTGGAGTACGTCATGGTCGTCTCCGGCCGGGTCACCCTCGTCGTCGACGAGGTCCCCTACGACCTCCACGCAGGGGACAGCGCCCGCTTCGACGGCCGGGTCAGCCACTACTACACGACCGAGGACAGCCCGGCCGCCACCCACAGCATCGTCGGCTACCCGCTGGGCTGACCAGGACACGGCCCACGGCCGGCCGCGCCCCGGCGCCCTCCCGCGACAGTTGCCGGCACCCCGTGAGCAACTTCCCGGCACGTGCGCGGTCGGTCCACGGCGGCGAGTCCCGGTGGCGCAGAACATGGGCGCCGCCGTGCAGCGCGAAGAGACCGTCCGCGTCCTCGAAGGCACGCAGCCGAAGACGAGCGGTGTGCGACGAGGGGGTGGGCGGCGCTGTCCGCATGTTTCCTCTCCCGACGGCGGCCGGTCCGTCGGACATCCGACGCGGGGCACCGCAACGGGTCTTCCCGGCGGTCCGGACGGTCCGGCGGACCGCCGCCGGCACCGACGGCTTCACCCTTGCCCCGGCCGGGGAAGCATTCCGAGAGCCGACGCGGCCCCGACACCGCTCCGCGCCGGGGCGCCGGGGCGAGCGGGTACAGTGCGCGCGGCGGGAGTCCGGTTGTCCAGGGAGGGAAAGCGTGACCGACACCAGCGAGGCCCGGTCCGCGGACGGTGCGGCGCACGCGACCCGGCTGCGCAGCCTCATGCGCTACATCCCTCTGATCGCCCCCGTGCTGCTGTGGGCCGTGCCCTGCTGGGTGTTGCTGCACGCCGGCCAGGACTGGCCGCTCCCCGTGGCGGTGGGCGGCAGCGCCCTGTTCGCCCTCGGTCTGGCCGTCATGCCGATCGCGATGGTCCGCGGCCACGGCAGGCGGCAGCAGGACCGGGCGGCGGTCGTCGGGGACACCCTCCTCGGGGCGAGCTGGGTGCTGTTCACCTGGTCCGTCCTGCTCGGCGTCCTGCTGTACCCCGCCCTGGGCGCGGCCGACGTGGGCGACGGACAGGACCGGTCCCGCATCGTCACCTGGGGGGTCCTCGGCGTGACCGCCGCGCTGCTCGCCTGGGGGTACGCCGAGGCCCGCCGGGTGCCACGGGTGCGCCGGATCGACGTACCGCTCCCGCGCCTGGGGGCCGGACTGGACGGCACCCGTGTCGTCCTCGTCACCGACACCCACTACGGGCCGCTCGACCGCGCCCGCTGGTCGGAACGGGTCTGCGAGAAGGTCAACACCCTGGAGGCCGACCTGGTCTGCCACACCGGCGACATCGCGGACGGCACGGCCGCCCGCCGTCGCGCCCAGGCCGCGCCGCTCGGCACCGTACGAGCCACCCGCGCCCGCGTCTATGTCACCGGCAACCACGAGTACTACAGCGAGGCCCAGGGCTGGGTCGACCTGATGGGCGAGCTGGGCTGGGAGCCGCTGCGCAACCGCCACATACTGCTCGAACGCGGCGGCGACACCCTGGTGGTCGCCGGAGTGGACGACGTCACCGCCGAGTCCTCCGGCCTTGCCGGTCACCGCGCCCATCTCGCCGGGGCCCTGGACGGCGCCGATCCCGCCCTGCCCGTCCTCCTCCTGGCCCACCAGCCCAAGTTCATCGACCGGGCCGCCGAGGGCGGCGTCGACCTCCAGCTGTCGGGCCATACCCACGGCGGCCAGATCTGGCCCTTCCACCACCTCGTCCGCATGGACCAGCCGGCCGTCGCGGGCCTCTGCCGCCACGGCGCCCGCACGCTTCTCTACACCAGCCGCGGCACCGGCTTCTGGGGCCCGCCGTTCCGCGTCTTCGCGCCCAGCGAGATCACTCTGCTGGTCCTGCGGTCACCGCAGCGGTCCCCAGGACCCCCTGCTCCATGACCCGCTGCTGGTTCGGAGCGCCGTGGCAGCCCCACTGAAGGGCGGCCGTGCCGTCGGTCCTTGTCCCGTCGGCCTCACCCGGACCCTTCGGCCGGAGGGCGGGGGAACACTCCTTGTTGTCACCCATGCCGGATTCGGTCTCGACCCCCCGACGGGCCGACAGGCGTACGACGGCATGGGCAAGGGCCGGCATCACGTTCTCGACCGCCTTTCCGGCGTACTGGACGAGACCGTCCGCCCCGCGCGCGGACGCCCGGCCGTTCGTCCTGCTTCGCCGGGCGGCACCTGACCTGTCGTGACGCCTTCGCGGCAGGCGTCACGACGACTCGGGCGCGTTCTCCCGTGCCGAGCCCTTGGACTCCGGGTGATCCGGACCGTCGGCCGGTGCGGCGGCGCGCAGCGCCGCCTCGACCCGGCGGTTGCCGGTCATGGACGCCGTGACGGCGGTCATCGCCAGGAGGAGGGCGGCGGAGGCGTGGAGCGGGGTTCGGATATCGTATGTGGTGGCCGGCCAGCTGCCGAGGAAGGCTCCGACGGGGGCGTCAACCGGGAGGCACCCGGCTGTCGGTGACCGTCATTCCGGTCAGGTGGCCGATCGTGCGAACTCTGTCGTTGTCCGTGGGAGCGGGGCGTACGCGCACCCCCCGGACCGGCTCGCCGGATGCCGACGGCCGCATCATCGCTACGAACGCTGGTCCGAGAACTTCCCCCGCTCGCGCGGGCGCCGCCGCGGTGCGGATCCGTTCCCGGTGGCCAGGAAGCCGGGAGTGCCCGGATGCGGGTGGCCGAGCAGGCGGCTTGCGGGCCATCGGCCCGTCCCGCGTGTGGGCCCGACAGGCTCCGCTCGGTCCGGGCCGTGCCTGATCACTGTCAGCCCGCCCATGGAAGCGCACGTCGTCCGGTCGTGCGGCACGCCCGGACGGCTTCCGTCGCCCGCGTCTCGGTCACGGGTCGCCGATGAACCGACTGCCCGGCCCGTGACAGAGCTGAAAGCAGGGAAACGCCCGTCCGGTGCGGCCTTCAGCGGCCCCCGGTCCGCTGCCACGCCGCCCCGACGCCTACCGCCCCTTGTAGTTGACCTTCATGGTGTCCATGTCCGTCACCGAGGAGCGCAGCGGGCCGTGGCCGTATCCCTGCCCGTCCAGAAAGGTCTCCGCACGGTCCTCGGCGATGGCGCCCGCCATCTCCTCGCCGTCCGCGGCGTCGGAGACGACCACGTAGCGGAAGCTGAAGTGCTTGAGCACCCGGTCGTAGGTGAGCGTGCCCTCCTCGGTGAACCGCATGGCGCTGAGCCCGTGGTCGTCCACCTCCGCGAGCAGCCGGTCACGGGCCGCGTCCGTCAGGCCGTCCCAGGTGCCGCGCACGATCACTCGGTAGGTGTGCTGCGTGCTCATCGTCTTCCACTCCGCGTTCCGGTACGTGTGCCGCGCCGCTCGTGGCGCGCACGGGGTCGGGGCCAGGTTACGGCGGTACGGGCGCGGCGCATCCGAATTTCCGGGGCGCCGGGGCGGTGGCCGCTTTTGCCGAAGTCTGACAGCGGTGCCCCTGGTCAGGGTGTTGCCCAGCGTGTTCCATGGTCATCGGGACGTCCGGACCCCCGGCGGCCCGCGCGAGGGAGCGAGGTTGCCTTGGCCACGACCGTACGACGTGCCGTACTGACTCTGCCCGCCGCACCGCCGGGCCCGGAGAATCCGCTGCCCGCGCTGCGGCCGCTCGATCGGACGCACACGATCGACGAGCGCGAACGGGCCGCGCTGCCCCGCGACATGGCGCGCCAGATCGGCTACCGGCCCCTGACCACCGTGCTGCCGGTGCGCATCCTCGACGGCTACGGCCGCGAGCGCACCCCCACCGCGATCGACACGATCGTCATCGAGAACGACCGGCTGCGGGCCACCGTGCTGCCCGGCTTCGGCGGCCGTGTCCACTCCCTCCACCACAAGCCGACCGGCCGGGAACTGCTCTACACCAACCCCGTCCTCCAGCCCGCCGACTTCGCGCTCAACGGCGCCTGGTTCTCCGGCGGCATCGAGTGGAACATCGGCGCCACCGGCCACACCACCCTCTCCTGCGCCCCCGTCCACGCGGCCCGGGTCCCCGCGCCGGACGGCGGTGAGATGGTCCGCCTCTGGGAGTGGGAGCGGCTGCGCGACCTGCCGTTCCAGGTCGACCTGTGGCTGCCCGGGGACTCCGACTTCCTGCACGTCGGCGTACGGGTCCGCAATCCGCACGAGCAGACCGCGCCCGTGTACTGGTGGTCCAACATCGCCGTGCCCGAAGGGGAACGCACCCGCGTCCTGGCCCCCGCCGACGAGGCGTGGCACTTCGGGTACGAACGGACCCTGGCCCGGGTGCCGGTCCCCGTCTCCGGATCAGTGGACCGTACGTACCCGCTGCGCGGCGACTTCCCCGCCGACTACTTCTACGAGGTGCCCGACGGCGCCCGCCGCTGGATAGCCTCGCTCGACGAGCACGGCCACGGGCTCGTCCAGACCTCCACCGATCTGCTGCGCGGCCGGAAGCTGTTCGTCTGGGGCACCGGCGCGGGCGGGCGACGCTGGCAGAAGTGGCTCACCGAGCCCGGCACCACCGGTTACGCCGAGATCCAGGCCGGACTCGCCCGCACCCAGCTGGAGCACGTCCCGCTCGAACCGGGCGGTGAGTTCAGCTGGCTGGAGTCGTACGGTCCGCTCTCCGCGGACCCGGACACCGTGCACGGTGAGGACTGGGCGGCCGCCCGTGCCGAGACCGAGGAGCAGCTTGCCCGGGTGCTGCCGCGCGCCGACGTCGAGGCCGCGTACACCGCCTGGCGGCGCTGCGCCGACACGCCCCCCGGCGAGTCGCTCGCCACCGGCTCGGGCTGGGGCGCGCTGGAGGTCCGGCGCGGCGGCCACGAGCTGCCCGGCACACCGTTCGACGCGTCCACCCTCGGTGAACAGCAGGGCCCCTGGCTGGAGTTGCTGGAGCAGGGCGCCTTCCCCACCCCGGACGGTTCTGCCGTGCCCGGTCCCTCCCTGGTCTCCCCGCACTGGCGCGACATGCTGGAGACGGCACCGGCCGACCCGCTCACCGAGTACCACCTGGGCATCGCCCAGTGGCATGCCGGTGACCGCGCCCAGGCGGTACGCAGCTGGGAGCGCGGGCTGGCGCTCGCCCCGTCCCGCTGGCCGCTGCTGCGGTGCCTGGGCGTCGCCGCCGGGGACGGGCGGCAGCGGGAGCGCGCGGCGGACCTGCTGGCCGAGGCGTTCGAGGACCTGTGCGCGCGGCGCGAGGGCGGCGAGGAGTGGACGGCGGCCGCGGCGGCGCTGGGCCGGGAGGCGGCGGAGGCGCTGCTGGCGGCCGGGCGCGCGGCCGCGGCGCGGACGGTGTGGGACGCGCTGCCCCCGGAGGTCCGGCGGCGCGGCCGCTTCCGGCTGCTGGAGGCCCGGCTGCTGATCGCCGAGGGCGACCGGGCCGCGGCCAGGGCCGTCTTCGACGCCGGCTTCGAGGTCGCCGACCTGCGCGAGGGCGCGGAGATCCTGGGCGAGGTGTGGGCCCGGATCACCGACGAGCCGCTGCCGGACGCGTACGACTTCCGGATGCGCCCCACACGCTGAACACGGGCCCGGCCGGGCTCAGTGGCCCGTGCCGGGCGCCGGGTTCCGGTCGGCGTACTCGAAGACCGAACCGTCCGGGTGGACGGCGATCAGATTGCGGCCGACCGGGGTCGGCACCGGCCCCGCCAGGATGCGGGCGCCGACCCGGGTGAGATCGGCGTACGCCTCGTCGACGTCCTTCACCGCGATCGTCGCCGTCACCTTGCGCAGGATCTCCAGCTCCGGCTCCGGACCGCTCATCAGCAGGAAGCAGCCGATCGCCGCGACCGAGACCCCGCCGCGCTCGAAGCGGAGCGCGGGACTGCCGGTGAGCTCCTGGTAGAAGGCCGCGGCGGCCTCCAGGTCGTCGACACAGATCCGGAGAGTGGTTCCCTGAATGTCCATGCCGCCAAGGGTAGTTGGCGGACCCGCGCCATGAGATCGGTTCCGGCGGGGTCCGGTGCGTGCTCGGGCAGGCTCAGGCCCGGCAGAGGATCTCGCCGTGCGGGACCATGAACCAGGCGTCCTCCCGGGCGCCCCACTCGCGCCACACGTCGGCGATCGCCGCCAAGTCCCCGGCGCTCGCGAAGCCGCCGGAGACGGCCCGTTCCGCGTACGCCGAGCCGACCGTGCGGTCCGCCCACAGTCCGCTCCACCAGGCCCGGCTCTCCGGGGTGGCGAAACACCAGCTCCCGGCGGACGGGGTGATGTCGGTGAAGCCCGCCCGCCGGGCCCAGGAGAGCAGGCGGCGGCCCGCGTCCGGCTCGCCGCCGTTGCCACGGGCCACCCGGCGGTACAGGCCGAGCCAGTCGTCAAGACCGGGAACCTCCGGGTACCAGGCCATCGCCGCGTAGTCGCTGTCACGGGCCGCGACGATGCCGCCGGGGCGGCACACGCGCCGCATCTCGCGCAGCGCCCGCACCGGGTCGCCCACATGCTGGAGGACCTGATGGGCGTGGACGACGTCGAAGGAGTCGTCCGGGAAATCCAGGTCGTGGACATCGGCGACAGTGAACTCCACGTTGTCCAGGCCGCGTTCGGCCGTCGCCTCGGCAGCCCCGGACAGCACCTCGGCCGAGGTGTCGACGGCGGTCACCCGGCCGGGGGCGACCAGGGCGGCCAGGTCCGCGGTGATCGTGCCCGGCCCGCAGCCGACGTCCAGCACGGACAGACCGGGAGCGAGCCGGTCGATGAGATAGGCCGCGGAGTTGGCGGCGGTGCGCCAGCGGTGCGAGCGCAGCACCGACTCGTGGTGACCGTGGGTGTAGACGGCGGTCTCCTTCGGCATGACGGAGCGTCCTTTCCGGGAGCGCGGCCGGGCGTCCGGCGCGCGTCGGCCGGGGCACCGGTCGCGAAGCGCTGATCGGTACGGCCACCGTACGCCGCTGTGTCGCACTCTGAGACAGGTGTCTTGCGATGCGGACGAGGGGCCGTTGCCGGGCCGGAAGGCACGTGATTACGCTGTGTTCGGCCTTCCGGCCGCCGTCCACCCGGGCATCCCCGGGCCCACGAGAGGCAGAAGTGAACGCACCGCACCTGGACGTGGCCGTGCCCGAGCGGGCCGAGCTCGGCGAGGGCCCGACCTGGGACGCCGCCACCGGCCGGCTGATCTGGGTCGACATCCTCTCCGCGCGCGTGCACACCTACGACCCGGTGGACCACCGCCGTACGGTGCTCGCCACCGAGCAGCACGTCGGCGCGGCCAAACCCCGCAAGGGCGGCGGACTGGCGGTCCACCTGCGCGACGGCATCGGCCTCTACGACCCCGACGGGACGTTCCGCTGGCTGGTCCACGACCCGGTGCCCGGGCGGCGCGGCAACGACGCGGCCGTCGCCCCGGACGGATCGCTGTGGGCGGGCACCATGCGCTACGACGGGGCCGAGGGCGGCGGAAACGTCACCCGCGTCGCGGCCGACGGCACGGCGACCGAGATACTGCCCGCCGTGTCGTGCGGCAACGGCATGGGCTGGAGCCCGGACGGGCGGCTGATGTACTTCATCGACACCCCCACACGCCGGATCGACGTCCTCGACGTCGAGGACGGACAGGCCGTGCGGCGGCGCCCGTTCGCCACCGTCGAGCAGGGCGCGGGCCTCCCCGACGGGCTGACCGTCGACGCCGAGGGCGCCGTCTGGGTCGCCCTGTGGGACGGTGCCGCGGTGCGCCGGTACGGACCCGACGGCACCCTGGACCGCATCGTCCCGCTGCCGGTGCGCCGCCCGACCGCGTGCGCCTTCGGCGGTGCCGCCCTGACCGACCTCTACATCTCGACCGCCCGCACCGGACTCACCGCCCCGCACCCGCTCTCCGGTGCGCTGCTGGTGCTGCCGGACGCGGGGCGCGGACTGCCCCAGACGGCCTTCGCGGGCTGACACCGCGGGGCGCCCGCCCGTCGGGCGCGCTCGCCCGATCCCTCGTATAAAGGGCCTGACGTGCAAAGGGCCCGACATGACGGCGCGGCGGCGAAGGAGGACCGGATGGTGCGGCGGCGGACCGGGCGGACCGACGACCGCTCCGTACGCGAGGACCGGGGACCGGTCCGTTACGGACCGCCCGCCCCGGACCCCGGGCTGCCCGTGCTGCCCGAACTGGCCGCGGTGCTCGCCTCGGCGGCGGACTCCGGCGCACCCGAACCGACCGGGGGCGGCGGCCCGCTGCGCGAG
>NZ_JBHJQP010000038.1:0-49562 GCF_042262625.1 Streptomyces sp. NPDC056347
GCCCGTCCGCGCGGACGGGCCCCGCGCCTACCCCGCGCCCCGCGCCCCGTCGGCATGCTCCAGGGGGCGTCGGTCCACTGCCCGAGGCGGATCCGTCGTTCGCCTCGCCACCGCCACTCGCTCCCGTCGGGCCCGTTCGGCGACGCCGTGCCCACCGTGCCTGGGGCAGCGTGGGCATTTCCGCACTCCTGAAAAATCGTTTCGGATACAGGCCTGCATCCGCATACGGTTCTGTATCCGAAAGCACCTCACGGAGCAGCACAGCGCACAGGAGGGAGGCGGTCGTCATCGCCGAACGGCTCACCCGGCAGCAGAGTCGGGAGATCACCCGTGAACGGCTGCTGCGAGCGGCGGCCGGGCTCTTCGCCGACCAGGGCGTCAGCGGCACGTCGGTGGAACAGATCGTGGAGGCCGCCGGGTACACCCGGGGTGCGTTCTACGGCAACTTCGACGGCAAGCACGAACTCGTCCTCGCCCTGCTGGAGGAGCGGACGCGGCACGAGCTGGCGGAGATCCTGGCGATGAACGCCGGGGCGGGCACCTTCGACGAGGTCCTCGGCCGCCTCCGCGCCTGGCACCGCCGCCGTGACGAGAACCTTGTCGGATGGCTCGCGCTGCGTACCGAGCTCTGGCTCTACGCACTGCGCGATCCGCAGCTGCTGCCCGTACTGGCGGAGCGTGAGCGCCGCTCCCGGGAGGCCATCGCCCGCTCACTGGAGCAGGGCTTCACCGAGCGCGGCATCACCGTGCCGGTTCCCGTGGAGCAACTCGCCCTGATCGTTCACGCGTTGGACGACGGGCTGTCCATCCAGCGCGTTCTCGCCCCCACCGACAGCGGCCCGGACTCCGTCGTGGACGCGGTGGAGCTCCTGCTCGCGTCCTGGGCCGCGCTCGCCCGTACCACCGAAATCCCTCGCGAAGGTCCCTCGTCATGAGCGACGGCACGGACCGGACCAGAATGTGGAGCACTCCCATGACAACCGGTGAACCCGCCCTCGGCCCCGACACGTTCACCCTCGCACTGGCCGACCCGACGGCACGCCGGGTCTTCTGCGCGGTCGCGCTCGGCTCGTCCGGCCCGTCCGCGATCGTCTCGGCCACGGGGCTCGACGTCCCGGTGGCGGCCAAGGCCATCGGAAAGCTGACCCGGGAGGGGCTGCTCGTGCCCGGGGACGGCGGCGGCCTCGTCGTCGACGAGGCCGCCGTGGCAGGGGCGGCGCGGACCGCCGCGCGCCGCCGGGAGGAGGAGGCCGCCGCCGAGCAGCCCGATCCCCGGCTCCGCGGTCTCGTACGCGGCCGGGTCCTGCTGCGGCTGCCCGAAGAGGCGGAGCCCGAGGCCCGGGAGGCGGTGCTGCGGCATGTGGCCGGGGCAACCTTCGCGCAGCCGGGCGAGCAGTACGACGAGCGCACGGTGACGGAGCTCCTGGAGCCGTGGTGCGAGGCGGGGGCCACGGACGCGGTGTCGCTGCGCCGGGCCCTGGTCGACCTCGGGGTGCTGCACCGCGAGTCGGGGAACTACCGCCTCACCACCGCCCCGTAACCGCCGGTCGCGTCGCGGCGCTCCGCTTGGCCGCGTACCCGGCGATCCACAGGCCGAACCCGGTCAGGGTCAGTACGCCGCCGAGGGCACCGAGCGCCAGCGTCGCCGCCGGGGCGGTGAAGTCCTTCCGTACCCGTCCGAGCACCCCGGAGGCCGCGACACTGCCCGACCGCTCGTCGAGGAAGAACCGCGAGTCGTTCGCGTTCCCCCGGTTGTCGCCCAGCAGGAACAGCCGCCCGTCCGGCACCCTCACGTCGTACGGGTCCAGTGCCGGGGGCATCGCGTCGCGCCGCACGTACGGTTCGGCGACCGGCTTCCCGTTCACCGTGACCCGGTCGCCGTCGGACACCACGTGGTCGCCGCCCGTCCCGATGACCCGCTGGAGGGCCGGCAGGTCCCCGTAGCGGCCGGGCACCCGGACGAGCACGACGTCGCCCCTGCGTATCCCACCCGCACCGACGCGCTCGGCGACCAGCCGCTCGCCCATGCGGTACGTGGGCTCCATCGCCCCGCCCGAGACGGTGATCCCCTGGTAGTTCACGAAGAAGTACCCGATGCCTCCCGCCGCCAGGACCAGCCCGAGCGGCACCAGCGCCCGGGCCGTGACCCTGAGCCGGAAGCCCGCCGTCCGCTGCCGCATGAACCGTTCCTCCCCCGAACCGCCCATGGGCAGGCGGACCAGCAGAGGACAGGAGAACGGCGGACGCG
This sequence comes from Streptomyces sp. NPDC056347, assembly GCF_042262625.1. NCBI lineage: Bacteria > Bacillati > Actinomycetota > Actinomycetes > Kitasatosporales > Streptomycetaceae > Streptomyces > Streptomyces sp. NPDC056347. The sequence continues at coordinate 2,249 of NZ_JBHJQP010000038.1, forward strand.
GGCCGCCCCCGGGTCCCCGGCCGTCAGCCCTCCGTTCCCAGGCCCACGCAGAGGCGGGCGAGGTCGAGCGAGCGCTCCAGGTCCTCGCGGCTCCAGGTCCCCGCGGCGTCCGCGCCCCGGCGGGCTTCGAGGACCCGGGTGAGATGCGGGCGGAACTCCGGGGATTCGTCTGCCGCCAGCTCGCCGCCCTCGGACTTCGAGACGATGCGGCCGGTGCGTACCGTCGCCAGCAGGCGGGCCGGTCCCAGGGACATCCACTCGACCTCGAACGCGGACACCGGGCGGGTCGCCCCGTCGGCCAGATGGATCCGCTCGGACAGACCGATCCGATTGCGCCAGTACTGGTCGAGGTTGGCGCGGGAGAACCTGATCGCCCCCTCCCGCGCGGTCTCCGTCTCGATCGGGAACCCGGCGCTGCCCGGCTCCACCGCCGCCATCGCACCGTCCCCGGCGAGGGGGACGCGGACACCGCACTGGACGATGTTGAGCCAGGTCGGCCAGTTCATCGGCCCGTCCGTCGACTCGGGATGCAGGGCTCCGGCGACCGTCGCCACGACCGACCGGAGGGCATCGGGGCCCTTGGCCAGCCCGTCCCGCGTCACGTACATGGCGTCCACGGTGTGGCCGTACACGTCCTTGGACCGCTCGTGCAGCGGGGCGACGGCCTCGCGGGCCCGGGAGTCCAGGTCCCGCTCCACCACGCAGACGAGGTCGATGTCGCTGTCCGCCTGCCAGTCACCGAGTGACGCCGACCCCACCACCACGACATCGCGCAGGGTGTCGCCGAGGACTTCGGCCAGCCGGTGGGTGAAACGCCGTACGAGAATCCACGGTTCCTGACCGGAATCGACCGGAATTGAAGAATTCAACTCAACACCTTTCTTCATACTATTCTTCGCGCCTTTCCTCGCGCTTTTCATCGTACTTTCCTTGCGTCGTGCGCTACGGCGCACGCTCCGGCGACTTCGAACACATCGGCGCACGAGGTCAAGCGATTGGTCGCCCCCTATCAATGACAGTGATATTTCACCAGCGGCAGTATGTGACGGACTGCTCTTGGAGGCCACGAACCGAGTATTCACTAGAACGGGAGTCTGGAAATGCGGCGCAGCGGTGAGACGGTGCCGTTGGGTGGTGCCGTCCGACGGGGGAACCGGTGGACGACCGAAGGAGCCTTGTACGCGCCGGTGGCGGGGCGCATCGGTGATCCCAGATGCCAGGACCCGGCTCCGCGCGGTGTCCGTCCGATGCTGCGGACCGCCGAGCTGGGCAGTGTCACGGCGCACCGGATCACGTTCCGGGCGGCCGGCGCGCCTGCGCATGTACTGGAGGCCGATCCCGGGCGGCACGCGCTGGTGCTCAGCTCGTTCGGCGAGATCGAGGTGGCGCGGGCCGGGTGCGAGCTCGTCGTGCGGGACACGGCGGTGGCCCTGTGCGACACCCTGCTCCCCCTGGACATCGGCCCGGCGCCGGGGAACCGGGCGGCCGAGGCGGTCGTGATGGTCTTCCCGGGCTCCGCGGTGCCGACGGTCCACCCGGACACGGCCGGGTCGCAGCACAGGGTCCGCGACGCCGCCGGGTCCGGGCCGCTGCTCCGCTCGTTCCTGGTCGAGGCGGCGGGCAGGGCGGCCGGCCTGGGGGCGCCCGAGGTGGCCCGGTTCGGTGATGCCGCGCTGCAACTGGCCGCGGCGGTGCTCGAACGGCACTTCGTCGACGCCGGGGAGGTGTGCCCGCAGACCCAGCAGTACGAGCTGATAACGCGCATCCGCGGATTCATCGACCGCAATCTCGGCGACTGCGGTCTCACGCCGAGCCTAGTCGCCTCGGCCCATCACATCTCCATTCGCTATCTGCAGCGGCTGTTCAAGACGGAGGGCAGTACGCCGTCGGACTGGATCCGGCAGCGGAGGCTGGAGAACAGCCGTCGCGAACTCTGCGACACACGGCTGCGATCGGTGTCGGTCCGCGAGATCGGGCTGCGCAACGGATTCACCCAGCCGTCGGACTTCAGCCGGGTTTTCCGGGCCAAGTACGGGGTACCGCCGGGCAGATTCCGCGACGACTGGTTCCAGCGCGACGCGATCGGCCAATCAGGTGGTCGCGTCACGGCAATGACAGATCCTGCGGTGGCCAGAAAAATTTAGTAACGGCAGGAGAGCGAGAAAGCGAGAACCGGTTCGCCGTCGGCGTGCCCGGCTGATCCGTTTCGCAGGAGGAGTCACGCCGTGACCGTGCTGACGTCCAGGACAGATCTCAACATCGACCCTGACAAGCTCCGCGCGTCGGTGGCGAGCCTGCTGGAAAGGCATCCGCTGGTCTTCGAGGGGACCCGGCAGCTCGCTCTCCAGCACCGGCCGAATGCGCCGGACCCTTGGTACGAGGGCTGTATGCGGCAGTCGTTGATCTCCTCGGACACCGATTTCACCGAGGTGCACGCCGAACTCCGGGGCGAATATCTGGGCGAGGTCTTCGAGCGGCTGCCGTTCACGCCCGTCCGGACCAGAATCATGGCGCTGGACCCGAAGCACTGCTATTCGGTGCACCGCGACCTGACGCCCCGCTATCACCTCGCCGTGACCACGAGCGAGCATGCCCGGTTCGTCTTCGTCGAGCACGACAGAGTGGTGAACATCCCGGCCGACGGACATCTCCACTACGTCGACACCCGGCAGCTGCACAGCGCGTTCAACGGGGGTGACGACCTGCGCGTCCACATCGTTTTCGGGACGGACACCGAGCAGGAATAACGGGCGGAGGAGTCGGGCGTGACGAATTTGGTGGCGCATTGGGACCGCCGCGCCGAGCACTACGACGAAACACCGGGCAATTCGCTGACGCCCGAGCAGGCGGCGGCGTGGACGTCGATGCTGGCGGAGGTTTTCGCCGTCCGTTCGGGACGGCTTCTCGACATCGGCTGCGGGACGGGCACCTACACGCTGTTGTGCGCGGGGCTGGGCTTCGACGTCCACGGTGTGGACACCTCGGAGCGCATGCTCGCGCGGGCCCGGGAGAAGGCGCTCGGCAGGCGGGCCCCGGATGGCGAAGGCCGCACCGTCACCTTCTCCCGGCTCGACGCGGAGAACGCGGCGAGCGCAGTGGACGCGGCGAGCGCGGAGGGCACGGAGGAACCGGCGGGCATCGGCGGGCCGTACGACGCGGTGTTCTCCCGGAACGTGCTGTGGACCATGGCCGATCCCGGACGACTGGCCGAGACAGTCGCGGCGCACACGACGGCGTCCGCCGTCTGGGTCGCCGTCGAGACGATCTGGGACGGCCGGCCGAACGGTGACTTCCGGGAGGCGGGCAAGGAGTTGCCGGGGTTCGGCGGCTGGCACCCCAATGTGCTGCGCGACGTCTTCGTGCGGCACGGGTTCGCCGGTACCACCTGGTCCGGCATCTCCAACCGGCCGGAGCTGGCGACGGCGGACCAGGACCTCCACGTGATGTTCCGGGTGAGCCGATGATCACCATCGTCACGGGCCCCTGGGCGCTGCCGAGGATGGAGATCGCGCAGGCGGTCGCCGCCCGGCTCGGCGGACGGCCGGGCAGCCCGGCCGGGGTCGAGGTCGTCGACGGGGAGCAACTGGGCTTCGCCCTCATGGAGTTCCGCCCGGGCCTGCCGGAGGATTTCCAGGAGGACCCCGTCTGGCAGGCGCTGTTCACCACACTGTGCGTCCACACCGCCCGGCACAGCGCCGACGGCCGCGTGCTGGCTCCCATGAACATCCACTGCGGCGATCGGCTGGCCCGCACGCGGGCCGACATCGCGGCCCGGGGTGCGGCGGTGCGGGTGATCGGGCTGCGGGCGTCGCGGGAGTACTGCGAGCGGCTGGCCGACACCTTCCCGTTCTTCGAACGGGATTCGCCGGACTACCACCGCGTACGGAACTGGCAGCTGGCGCGGCTGGACGCGTACCTGTCGTTCGTCGAGGACCCCGGGGCGCCGGTCGACCGCTGGGTCGGCCTCCTGCCGGAGGAGTCGTCGGAGCGGGTGGTCTCGTCGATCGCCCGGACGGTGACGGCTCTCTCACCGAAGCCGGAGCCGGAGCCGACGTCGGCGTCGGCGTCCGCGTCGACGTCGGCGGAGTGCTGAGTGGTGCCCATGACGGTCTGTCCGGAGGAAGTCATGACACACGCCCAGGACACCGAGTACGCGGACGCGGAGCGCGCGGACGCGGATTGTGTGGTGGCGTACCGGCGTCTGCGGAACGGGGTATGCACGCCGCACCAGATCGGCTACGGGCGCAACATGTACCCGGCCGCCCCGGAGCTCGTGGCGCAGGTCCGGTCGCTGGTCACCGTGCTGTTCGAGCAGCAGCGCATGACGGACTACTCGACCGCGTTCGACGGCTCCGACCGGCAACTGATCAGTGCGCTCACCGCCCGGTGGCTGGACCGTCACGACATCGGACCCGGCGATGTGTTCGTCATGTCCGGTTCGACGGAGGCGATCAGTGTGGTCACCGGCTATCTCGCCGGACGGGGGTACGAGTACGTGCTGCCGCTGCCCTGCTACTACGCCTTCGAGCAGTCCGCCCGCCGCCGGCGCATGCCGGTCGTCGCCCACTACAACGGCGCGGGCCGACTGCACGGCGGCCGGCCGCACGGCGCCCCGTCGGGTGCGCCCCGCGCCCTGGTCGACATCGTGCCGAACGGGGTGACCGGCCGGCGCTTCCGGCTGCCCGACGGGGCGGGCGAGGACTTCCGCGTCCTCGACTCGGTGTTCCAGGTGTCCGCGGCCACCGCCGAAGGGTGCGCGGTGGACGACGGACATCTGCTCGACGCCGTCCGGGACCTCGACCTCGGCCGGGGCTGCGTGATGCTCACCGCGAGCAAGGACCTGTCCGTACCCGGGCTGCGCGCGGGCCTGCTGATCACCCGGAACCCCGGCCTGCGGCGGTACCTGGAGGCGGACCGGTTCGAGCGCTGCTACGCGCTGAGCCCCCTGTCCACCGCGGTCGTCGCGCTGTACGTCGCCCTGATGTGCGCCCGGTCGGCGCGGCGCGGCGGCACGGTGGCGGCGCGGCCCCGGCTGCTTCCCCCCGAGGTCGCGCCGGTCCGGCCGGATGCCGACGACCCCCTCGTCCGGATGCTGTGGCGCTCGCCGGTCGTCGACACCCTCGACCGCTGTCTGCGGGGCATGGCGCGGCACTACGCCACCGTCCTCGCGGTCTACCGGAGCCGGCTGGTGCCGCTGGGCATCGATCCGGCATCCCGGTGTCCGGAGACCGGCTACTCGCTGTTCCTGCCGCTGCCGGTCCGGGTCGACGGGCCGGAGGGCGCGGTCGAGTGGTGCAACCGGGTCGGCCGGGAGGCGGGGCTCAAGCTCAACCCGGCGGCGATCTTCGGGGGCAGCGACGAGCCGTGGGCCGCCCTGTACGACTGCACCCGCCCCTGGGTGCGGTTCAACTGTTCGGTCGCGGAGCCGGATGCCGTGGGCACCGTGAACATCCTCGAAACGGCGTTGGGGTGATGAGGTGACGGAGGAAACCGGCGGAAGGACAGCGGCGGGCGCCGACCCGCTGATGCTGGGCAGGGCGATAGCCGACGCCGACCGGCGGGCCGCACACGCCCTCAACCTCGTACCCAGCGAGAACCGGGTCTCGCCCCTGGCCTCGGTGCCGCTGGGCTCCGACTTCTCCAACCGGTACTTCTTCAACACCGCGGGCGACCCGCTGTTCTGGGAGTTCCGCGGCGGGGAGGACATCGCGCACATCGAGGCCCTCGGGTCGGGGGCGCTGAAACGGATGGCTTCGGCGCGGTACTGCAACGTGCGGCCGATCTCGGGGATGAGCGCGATGATCCTCACCGTCGCCGCACTGTCCGCACCGGGCTCGGCCGTGATCAGCGTCGACCAGGACTCCGGCGGCCACTACGCCACCCCGGCGCTGCTCGGCAGACTGGGCCGGCGGTCCCGGCTGCTCGGCTGCCCGGGCGGCCGGGTCGACACCGCGGGACTGGCCCGGGCGCTCGCCCCCGGCGACGTGGATCTGGTCTACGTGGACGTGCAGAACTGCGTCAGGGTGCCGGACTTCGCGGCGATGTCCGATGTCGTACGGAAGGTCAGCCCGGCCACCCGGCTGTACGTGGACGCCAGTCACTATCTCGGGCTCGTCCTCGGCGGGCTCGTGGACAACCCCCTGGAGTGCGGGGCCGACGCCTTCGGCGGCTCGACCCACAAATCGTTCCCGGGGCCGCACAAGGGCGTGATCTTCACCGACGCCGAGGAGATCGACGAGAGCCTGCGCGCCGCCCAGTTCGACCTGGTCAGCAGTCACCACTTCGCGGAGACGCTGGCGCTGTCCCTGGCCGCGCTGGAGGTCGAGCCCCGGATCGCGGACTACGCCCGGAGCACCAACGACAACGCGCGGCGGCTCGCCGCCGCCCTGGCCGACGCCGGGTTCCGGGTCCACGGCGACCCGGGCTCCGGTTACACCGACACGCACCAGGTGTGGGTGGCGATGGACGGCCCGGCGGCCGCGTACGCCCTGTCGAACCGGCTGGCCGAGGCGGGCATCAGGGTCAACCTGCAGTCGTCGATGCCCCGGATGCCCGGCGTGCATCTTCGCCTCGGGTCCAACGAGATCACCTTCCAGGGCGCCGGGCCTCAGGCGATCGAGGAGCTGGCCCGCGCCCTGGCCACGGCGCGGGAACGGCCGCTCGGGCCACGGACGGTGAGCGGTATCCGGGCCCGGTTCGGCCCGCCCTTCTACACCGATCCCGAGAAGCTGAGAGTGGAGGCCGGGCTGTGCACGTGCTGACCGGAAGGCCCCGCGGTGCCGGGGCGGGGATCGTGGCCGGGCGGACCGCCCCGGGCGTGCGGGGGCGCGTGGCATGCGACTGATGACGTCCGATTACACGGAGCTGGCCGCGTCCGGCCGCGGTTGCGTGAGCGATCTGCTGCGGCCCGAGCGGACGCACGAGCTGCTGGAGACGTACGGCTTCGCGGTGACCCGGAGCCCGGCCGGGGCCGTGTCCGCCGACGACGCCCACCGGGAGATGGCGGCGGTCCGCGCCGACTTCGGCCTCGGGGAGCCCTACGCCCCGCTCCTGTACCGCGACCGGGGCACCCCGCCCGTCACCGAGGTGACGCGGAAGGCCGATTCGGACCACCCGGCGTTCCACACCGGCGCGGCGCAGGGCTGGCACACCGACGGGCTCCTGGAGGACATCGGGACGATCCGGACGACGCTGCTGTACTGCGTTCGCCCGGCGGCCGGCGGAGGCCGGACGTTCCTGCTCAACGCGGGCCGGGTCTTCGAGGAGCTGCGGCAGCGGGACCCCGAGGCGGCCGGGGTGCTGCTGCGGGGCACGATCCTCGGCAGGCGGTCGACGATCCCCGGGGTGGTCCGCGAGGCCGTCGGGCCCGTCTTCGCCGCGCTCGGGGACGGCCACTACGCGACCCGGTACGGCGAGGGGCAGGTCGAGCGGTGGTACCCGAGGGACGCCGCGGAGCAGCGGTGCCTGGCCCGCGCGCTCCGTTACTTCAGGACCCGGCGGGACGATCCGGACGTCCGGATCGATCTGCTCCTCCGGTCCGGCCAGTGCCTGATCTTCCGCAACGACGTGCTGGCCCACGGCCGGGAGTACTTCACCGACGACCCCCGCTGTCCGCGCCTGCTCCTGCGGAGCCTGCACACCGACGCCCCGGGGCGTGCGTCATGAGGGCCTCCGTCGTCGTCCCGATGGCCGGGCAGGGGTCGCGCTTCGGAGCGCCGTACCCCAAGGAGCTGCACGTCGTGGCACCGCACCGCACGGTGCTGCACTGCTGCCTCGAACCGCTGACCGCGCTCGAGCTGACGCAGGTACGGATCGTCTGCGTGGTCGGCCCGGACCGGGCCCGGTCCATGGACGTGATCGCGCGGGAGCTGGGCGGGCGCGGCGCGGAAGTGGTCTTCACCGTGCAGAACCGGCGGCGGCACGGGCCGGGTCTGGGCGGTGCCGTCCGCGCCGGACTGCCCTACTGCGACGGGGTCACCGCCCTGGTGCTCCCCGACCAGATCTTCACCACCAGAGAGCCGGACGACTTCGCGGAGGCGATGGACATGGCGCGGCAGCACGGCCGCTCGGCACTGGTCCACCCGACCACGGACCCCGAGGCGCTGCGCGCCGACGGTGCGGTGACGCTCGACCGGGAGGCCGGTGTCATCGCGGCGTGCGAGGAGAAACCGGAGCGGGACCTGGGCCGGTTCGACGGGCTGTGGGTGGTCCCGATGGTCTCCCCCGGCCGGCGGGAACTGCTGCCCCTGGTGGCGACGGAGCCGGAGCGCGTCCTGACCGGCGCCCCCTTCGTCGAGGTCGACGCCTACGTCAATGTGACGCGGCCGTCCGATGTGTGGGGCCTTCGATGCCCGACGTACTGATGGACTGCACCGGGCACCGGGTCGACTGGACGTCGCTGGGCGGGATCGGGCTGCGCGCGCGGGAACTGGCCTCGGAGATCGCCCGGGTCGCCGACGTCACGGTCTTCTCCCCGGGTTCGCTGCCCGAACAGCTCGGTGCGGGCGTCCGGCTGGTGACCCGGGAATCCGCCTGGTCCGGTGAGCTGCGCCGCAGCGACCTGGTCTACTCCTTCGACTCGCCGTCCCCGGAGCGGCTTTCGGCGGTGGTCGACAGCGGCAGGCCGATGATCGTGGAGAACGCCCCGCCGCTCGAACACGCGCTGTACCCCTCGCTGGCACGGCGCGCGGACCGCGAGAGCCTGTACCGGAGCACGGTGGAGGCGTACCGCCGCCAGCTGGCGGGCGGGGCGTTCTTCACCTGCCGGTCGGCCGTGGAGCGGGCGACGCTGGTGGCGAACCTCTGTGTCACCGGGCGGGTGACGGTGGCGGCGATGCGGGAGTCCGGTGCGCTGGACGGGCTGGTCTCCACGATCCCCATCGGGTTCTCGGATTCCGCCGCCGCGGCGGCCCGGCGTCAGCTGTCCGGGGTGGACCGGGAGCGGTCGTTCCGGGTGATCTGGTCGGGCGGACTCTGGACGTACCTGGACCCGCTGTTCGCGCTGGAGGCCGTACGGCTGGCCCGGAGCGGCGGGGTCCCCGTGGAGCTGGTGTTCCTGTACGGGCGGGAGAACGCGGACAACGCGGCGGTCCTGTCCGGACTGCTCGGCGCCGTCGAGAAGTACGGGTGCGGCGGCTTCGTGACCGTACGCCGGGCACCGCTGGGCCGGGCGGAGTACTTCCGGGTGCTGGCCGGGGCGTCCGCGCTGATCTGCTTCGGGCGTCGCGGCGTCGAGAACGACACGTGTGTGCGACTGCGGGCCAGGGACTCCCGGCTGTTCGGTCTGCCGACCGTGCTCGACCGGCACGGCCCCACGTTCGACGAGCTGACCAGGGACGGGCTGGCCCACGGCGCGGACGACCCCGAGGAGGCGGCCGCCGCGCTGGCGGCGATCCACCGCCGGCACGGCGATCGGGCGCCGCTCGACGCGTACGCCTACCGCCGTACCACGCGCGATCTGTGCGCGTGGATCGAGAAGGGGAAGGGGGAACGATGAGTTCCGGGGACGAGAGGGAAGTGCGGGAAGGCCGGGGCGAGCGGGACGGGCGGGGGAAGGCGGTTTCGGCCCTGGGGCGTCCCTGGCGGGCCCCCCTCGACCATTCCGGGCCGGTGTTCGTCGCCGGGCGGGGTGCCTGGCTGGTCGACCGGTCCGGGCACCGGGTGATCGACGCGACGTCCGGTGCGCTCAACGTGTTCTGCGGGCACGGTGTCGAGCCGGTCGTGGACGCCTTTCTGGCACAGTTGAGAACGCTGGCCCATGTCGACATGGCGCAGGGGCTGGCCGGGCCCGCGCACCGGCTCGCGGACGGGCTCCGGGACATCCGGGGGCACGGCGGTGAGCGTTTCTTCTTCGCCAACAGCGGTTCGGAGGCGATCGAGCTGGCCGTCGGGCTCGCCTCGCGGTACTGGGCGGCGGTCGACGAGCGGCGGACGGACATGGTCGCCTTCGAGCGCGGCTACCACGGCTCGACCGCGCTGTGCCAGGCGCTGTCCGGACTGCCGCAGACCGGTCACGCCCCCGGCCAAGGCTCGGTCCGCGTCCACCATCTGACGTTCGGCGGATTCATCGGGGCCGGGCAGCGGTCGGAGGCGGCGCGGGCGTACATCACCGCGCGGCTGCGGTCGCTGCTGGCCGGTTCGGCGGCGGGCACGGTGCTGATCGAGCCGTTCCTGAACGTCGGCGGCGGCATCCGGCTCCCCGAGGGGCTGCTCGGTGACGTCCGCCGTGTCTGCGACGAGTACGGGGCGCTGCTGGTGCTGGACGAGGTGTTCACCGGGATGGGCCGGACCGGGGCGTGGTTCGCGCACGAACACCCCGGCGTGCGCCCCGATCTCACGGCGTTCAGCAAGGGGCTGACCAACGGGGTGTGCGCGCTGTCCGCGGTCGCGGCCGACCGCCGCGTGCTGGACCGGCTTCCCGCCGGGAGCATCGTGCCGTACGGCCACACGATGTCGGCCTCGGCGGCGGCCTGCGCGGCGGCGAGCGCGACGCTGGAGCACATCCGCCGGACCGGGGCCGTCGAAGCGGCCCGGGCGAGCGGCGCGCGGCTGCTCGGCGCGCTGGAGCGGGAGCTGAGCGGCACCGACGGCGTGGTCGACGTGCGGGGGCACGGCCTGGCGCTGAGCGTCGAGCTCGACGGCCCCGACTGCGCCGGGAGCGTCCAGCGGGTGGTCTACGACCTCGGGGCCTACACCCGGCAGCAGGGCAGCACGGTGCTGCTCGCCCCGCCCGCCTGTCTGAGCGGTGCGGAGGAGGAGCGGCTTGTCGACCATCTGGTCACCGGGGTCCGCAAAGTGGTCGCAGCGCGGTGAGGAGCCGACGATGACGGACATGATCGGCGTCGACGACGCCCTGGAGCACATCGAGCGGCTTCGCCACGGCGAGGTGCTCACCACGGAGCGGGCGGCGCAGGTGCTCGCCCTGCACCGGGCCGGCGGGCTCGCCGACTACCAGCTGTCCGCCTGGCTGGCGACGATCGCGGCGCGCGGGCTGCGGTTCACCGAGACGGTGGCCCTGACCAGGGCGTACCTCGGCCCGGACCGGCGGGAGCCGGCGGTGCGCGGCGGCGGGCGGCCGGTCGTGGACAAGCACAGCACGGGGGGCATCGGCGACAAGACGACGCTGGTGGTGGTGCCGCTGGTCGCGGCGCTCGGGATCCGGGTGTGCAAGCTGAGCGGGCGCGGGCTCGGCATCGCCGGGGGCACGATCGACAAGCTGGAGAGCGTGCCGGGGCTCCGGCTGGAGTTCACCGAGGCGGAGCTGGCCGCTCGGCTCGCCACCGACGACGCGGTCATCGGGTCGTTCTCCGGGGAGCTGGTGCCCGGTGACACCGCGACGTACGGCCTGCGGTCGGTGAGCGGCTGCGTGCGGTCGGCGCCGCTGATCGCCGCGAGCATCGTCAGCAAGAAGGTGGCGGTCGGCGCGGACGCGGTGGTCTTCGACGTCCGGTACGGGGCCGGTTCGCTGGTGCCCGATCGCGGGGCGGCGCACCGGCTGGCGGGGCTTCTGGTGCGGCTCGGCGCCGAGTTCGGGCTGCGTTGCCGGGCGGTGCTCAGCGACGGCTCCGTACCCCTGGGCCGGGCCGTCGGCAACGCGGCGGAGGTCGACGAGGCGGTCGACTTCCTGCGCGGGCGCGGGGACCGGGGGCTGGCGGCGGAGTGCGAGGCCCTGGCCGTACAGATGGTGCGGGTGGCCGAGCCGGAGGAGCCGGAGGCCAGGATCCGGGAGCGGCTGCGCTCCGCGGTGGGTTCCGGGGCGGCGCTGTCGGTGTTCGTCCGGATGCTGACGGCGCAGGGCGGGGACACCGCGCCGGTCCTCCGCGGTGACGGGTACTGCCGGCCGGAGGTGCGGACGCTCGTGCGCGCCCGGCGGGCCGGGTGGGTCACGGACGTGTCGGCGCTCGACATCGGCCGGGCCGCGCTGAAGCTGGGCGCGGGCAAGGTGTTCGCGGGCGATGTCATCGACCCGCACGCCGGAATCCGGCTCGCCCGCCCGCTGGGCGAGCGGGTGGCCGAGGGGGACGTCCTCGCCGAGGTGTTCCACCGTGCGGGGACCGACGGCGGGGCGGCGGTGGAGCTGGTGGCCGGGGCGGTCCGGGTCGGCCCCCGGTCGGAGTGCCGGGTGCCGCGCGCGCCGGAAGCGGTGTCCGGGGCGGATGTCTTCGGGGACGTCCCCGACGGGACGGGGGCGGTCCATGTCTGAACCGATGACGGGCCCGGCCGCCGCGCCCGCCTCCGAGACGGAGCTGCGGGAGTACCTGGCGGCGATGATGCGCTGGCACTTCGGCGAGGAGACCGGCTCGCGGTTCTGGGTGGACCACCGCGCCGCGCTGCCCTTCGACCCGGTCGCCGACATCCGCACCTTCGACGACCTGTGCCGTTTCCCGTCCCGGGTGAACGAGCTGCGCGAGGCGAGGGTCGAGGACCTGGTCCCCCGGGGCCTGGCCGAGGAGCCACCGCCCTATGTGGTGGAGTCCGGCGGCACCACCGGCAGGCCCAAGCGCGCGGTCCTGTCCCGGATCCGGATCGAGCAGCTGGTCGATCTGTACTGCGCGTACGTGCCGGAGGCCGCGGGGCACACCATGCTCTCGCTGTTCCCGACCGGTCCCCACCTCGCGGGGAACTGGCAGCGGAGGTGGGCGCGGCGGCTGCGCGTGCCCTACCTCCAGGTGGACATCGATCCGCGGTGGGTGAAGTCCGGGATCGGGGCGGAGGTGCGGCGCCGGTACGTGGAGCACGTACTGGCCCAGGCCCGGGACGTGCTGCGCACCCAGCACGTCGGGCATCTGCTGGTGACCCCGCCGCTGCTGCGGGCGCTGGCCCGGTCCGAGGAGCTCGCGGAGCGGGTGCGGGCCACGGTGCGGGTCATCACCTGGGGCGGGGCCCGGATGAGCCGCGAGGAGGTGTACGAGTACGCGCGGCTGGTGTTCCCGGACGCCGTCTTCGTCGCCACGTACGCGAGTTCGATCACGGGTACCCGGGCGCTGCTGCGGCGTACGACGGCGTACGACGACCATCCGGTGTTCGATCCGGTCGGCCCCGAGCTGTTCGTCCGCGTCGTCGACCCGGGCACGCTCGGGCCGGTGCCGTACGGGGCCCGGGGCCAGGTGCTGATGCACACCGTCACCCGGGACATGTTCCTGCCGAACAACCTGGAGCGGGATCTGGCGGTGCGGGTGGCCCGGGGCGAGGAGTGGCGGGGCGACTCGGTCGCGGACGTCGTCCCGATGGCGGAGTTCGAGGGCAGCCGGGTCGTCGAGGGGATCTACTGATGGGCCGCGCGCGGGAGGGGCAGCGGGTCCCCGTCGTACGGGCGACCACGGCGGGCCGGGTCGGCGGGGTGCAGTACCGGCCCTCCGGCTCCGCCGTGTGGCGGGGCGTCCCGTACGGCACGGTCCGGCCGGACGGCGGCCGGTTCGCCGGGCCGGTGCGGCCGGAGCCCTGGGAGCGGGTGCGTCCGGCGCTGCGGCACGGCCCCGTGTCCTGGCAGCTCCCGCCCGTCCACGACCAAGCGTCCGGGACCCTGCGGGACTTCGGCTTCGCGCACACCGCCGGCCCGGAGCACGAGGACTGTCTGAACCTCGATGTGTACTCCCCCGACCCGGGGCGGGCGGGGCTTCCCGTGCTCGTCTGGTTCCACCCGGGCATGCAGGTCGCGGGGTCGGGGAACATGCCCGGCAGGCGTCCGGAGGTGCTGAGCCGCAACCACGGTGTCGTGGTGGTGACGATGAACTTCCGCCTGGGCTGCTGGGGCCACCTCTTCCTTGACGAACTGGACGAACTGGACGGACCGGCCGGACCGGCTGCCCTTGGCGGGCTTTCGGGGCAGGACACGGCCAATGTCCGGCTGCGCGACCAGGTCCTCGCCCTGACCTGGGTGAAGGAGAACATCGCGGTCTTCGGCGGCGACGCCGGCAACATCACCCTGTTCGGCGAGTCCGCGGGCGCGCACAACATCGGCTCCCTGCTGGGGTGCGGCGCCGCCGAGGGGCTCTTCGAGCGGGCCGCGCTCTACAGCGGTGGCTGCGAGAACGTGGTGACGCGGGAGGCGGCGACCGGCTTCGCCCGGGAGTTCCTGGAGTGCGCGGGCCTCACCGGCGCGCCCGGCCGGCTCCGCACCGTCCCGAACGTGCACCTGAGAATGGCGCACGAACGCCTGCTGAGGCGGCACGGGATCGTCCACTACCGGGACGTCGTGGACGGTACGTACCTGTCGCGCCCGCCGATCGGGGCGATCGCGGCGGGTACGTCGGGCGAGGTCGATCTCCTGGTCTCCAACACCGCGGACGAGGCCGGTCTGTGGGACCTCCTGATGCCGGGCGGGGCACGCGTGGTCGCGCACGGCGCGCGGACCGGCGTACCGGCCGCGCGGTACGGGACGGACCACGAGGCGTTCATCAACGCGGAGTTGTTCCTGCGCCCCTCGTGCGACCTGCTGCGGACGAAGTCCGCCTCGGGCAGCGGCCGGTGCTGGTACCAGGTGTACGACCACGTCCCGTCGGACCACGGCCTCGCCGACGTCGGCCGGGCGGTGCACGGCATGGACCTGGCGTCGCTGCTGCTCGACCTCTCCGCCCCCGGCACGGCGTCGGAGACGGACGTCACGGTGGCCCGCCATGTCCAGGGGGCGCTCGTGGAGTTCGCCCGCGGCAGGGGGCCGTCGAGCGGCGGGGTGCCCTGGCCCGTGTACGACCGCGCGGCGGAGCAACTCGTACGCATCGGCCGGGAGCCGCGGGTGGAGAGCGCCGCGTGGCCGCCGGACGACGACCACGCGGCAGTCGGCCGGTAACGGGGCGGGGGCGACGGGGAGTGCGTACGAGACTTCGGGCGGCGCCGTCGTGGGCGGCGCGGCTGCTCAGGTCGTGGGCCGCCGACCGGCGGGCGGCGGTCCGCGCCGTGGCGCTCGCGCTGGCCGGTGCCGGGATCGATCTCGCCACACCGCTGGTGATCGGGTCCGTGGTGGACAGGCTGTCCACCGGCCGGGCCGTCGCCCTCGGCACGCTCGTCCTGCTCGCGTTCGCCGCCGTGCTCAGGTTCGCCGTCCAGTTCGGCCAGCGGGCCACCGCGAGCCGGCTGGCGACGCGGGTGCAGCACGAACTGCGGGTGGCGCTGCTGGCGTCGCTGTGCCGCTACTCCGGTGAGCAGCAGGACGCGTTGCGGCGGGGCGAGGTGGTGTCGCGGTCGGTCGCCGATCTCCAGGTGATCCAGGCGCTGCTGGCCCTGGCCCCGCAGGCGGCCGCGGCGGTGTGCCATGTCACGGTCCAGGTCGTGATCATGTTCGTGCTCTCGCCGGTGCTGGCGCTGACCGCGCTCGTCGTCCTCCCGCTCGCGGGTGCGCTGGTGGTCCGTTCCCGGCGGCGGCTCTACGCGGCCACCTGGCTGTCCCAGCAGGCCGCCGCCGACCTGACCTCGTTCACCGGCGAGGCCGTCGCCGGGCTCCCCGTCACCAAGGTGTTCCGGCGCGAGGAGCTGATCGAGGGCCGCTTCCGGACCCTGGCCGCCGCGCTGTTCGGCCGGCGCCAGCGCGTCGCCCGGCTGAACTCCGTGTTCACCCCGGTCCTGATCACCCTGCCGCAGTGCGCGCTCGTCCTGGTCATCGGCGTCGGCGGGACGATGGCGCTGCGCGGCGACATCGGTGTGGGGACCTTCGTGGTGTTCGCGACGTATCTGCTCACCATGACCGGGCTGGTGCGGCTGCTGGCCGGGGTGGTCTCCGCGGTCGCGCTCGCCCGTTCGTCGGCCGACCGTATCCACGCGGTCATCGACAGCGGCTCCGGCCCCGACCCGGACGGGGCCGGGGCCGGAAGCAGGAGCGCGAGCAGGGGCGGCGAGGGTCCGGGGGTGGTGCTGACCGATGTGGGGCTGACGCTCGGGCCAAAGGCGCGGCACGTCCTGCGGGGCCTGAACCTCACGGTCGCGCCCGGGGAATGCCTCGGGGTCGCGGGCCGGGCGGGCTCCGGGAAGTCGGTCCTCGGGCTGCTGCTCCAGGGGCAGTACCGGCCCGGTTCGGGGCGGGTCGAGTTCGTCGACCGCGCAGGCCGCGTCGGGGCGCCGGCCCCGGGCGATACCGACGCCGTACTGGTGACGGAGGAGCCGTTCCTGTTCTCCGGCACCGTCCGGGACAACATCCTGCTGGGCCGGGACTTCCACGGCGGCCGGTACGCCTCGGCGGTCGCGGACGCCGCCGTGGACGCGATGCTGGACCGGATGCCCGACGGCGACCTGACCCACGTCGGTGAGGACGGGGCCCGGCTCTCCGGCGGCGAGCGGCAGCGGATCGCGCTCGCCAGGGCGCTGTACGACGCGCCGGGCCTGCTGCTGCTCGACGACGCGACCTCCGCCCTGGACACCCTGACGGAGGCGCGGGTGCTCGGCGCGCTGCGGCGGCGGCTCGGGACGGGGTGCACCGTCGTCGTGACCGGGCGGCGGCGCGCGGTGCTGGCGCTGGCCGACCGGATCGCGGTCCTCGAGGGCGGTCGCGTGGTCGAGCACGGCGGCGCCGCGGAGCTGATGGAACGTTCGGTGCGGCTGAGGGCCCTGATGGACGGGGCCGCCGGAACACCGACGCTCGGCGCCGACGAGGTCGCGGTCGGCGGGCCGGGCGCGCCCGGGGTGCCGTCGGCGTACGCCTCGCCGGGCCGGGTGCGCGCCGGGGCGCGGGGGAACGCGCCCGGGGCGTACGGCGCCCGGCTGCCCGAGGTGGTGGACGAGCCCATGGCCGCGGATCTCGAAACCGGGCGGCGCGACGGCCCGTTCGGCTTCGTGGAGGCGCTGCGGCCGGTCCGCGGGCCCGCTCTCGTGGCGGTCGCGTGCGTCGGCGTCGAGGTCGTCGCGGCCGTGACGCTCCCGGCGGTGGCCCGGGCCGTCCTCGGGAGTTCGGCGGAGGGTGACGCGGCGGCGGTCGGGGCGCTGTTCGCGCTGGGGCTCGCGGTCACCGCGGTGAGCTGGGTCGCGGGCTGGGGCACCATCCGTACGACCACCCGGGTCTGCGACCGGGTGCTGTTCGCCGTACGCCTGCGGTGCTTCCGGCACATCCAGCGGCTTCCGCTGTCGTACGTGGACCGGGTGCGGTCGGGCGGGCTGCTGACCCGGATGACGTCGGACATCGACTCGCTGTCCGCGTTCGTGCAGACGGGCCTGCTGTCCCTGACCGTCAATGTGCTGCTGGTGTGCGGGGTCGGTCTGGTCGTGGTGTGGATCGCGCCGGGCTGCTGGCTCGTCCTGGCGGGCGCGGGGGGTGTGGTGCTGGCGGGGGCGGCCGTGTTCCGGCGCGCCGTCTCCCGTTCGTACCCCAGGGCGCGGGAGCTGCTCGCGGCGGTCAACGCCGATCTGCACGAGAAGGCGCACGGCATCCGTACGGCGCAGATCTTCCGCTGCACCGGGCGGATCGTCGCGGAGTTCGCGCAGCGGTCGGCGGCGTACCGCGACGAACGCCTGCGCGGGCAGACGGCGGTGGCGTGGTTCTTCCCCCTGGTGGCGCTGGCCATCGACCTGGCGCTGGTCTGTGTGCTGCTGCCGGCCGCGGCGGACGGGCTGCCCTGGGCGGGCGTCTCCGACAGCGGGACCGTCGCCGCTCTCGTCCTGTACCTCTCCATGCTGTACTACCCGATCCAGCAGATCGCGACGGTCTACGACGGCGCCCAGCAGGCCCGGGTGGGCATCCGTCGCGTCAACGGGCTCCTGTCCGAACCACCGGAGGAACCAAAGGAAGAGCCGACGGAGGAACGGGCCGACGAGAGGGCCGAGGAGCGGGCGGAATCGCCGGTGGAGGAGCGGGCGGGGAGGCGGGCGGAGGAGCCGGCCGGTGCGGGTATCCGTTTCGACCGGGTCGGCTTCAGATACCGGGCGGACGCCCCGTACTCGCTCCTGGACGTCGTGCTCGACATCCCGCCGGGGATGTCGCTCGCCGTCGTCGGACCGACCGGCGCGGGCAAGTCGACCATCATCAAGCTGCTGGCGCGGTTCTACCGCCCGCAGCGGGGGACGATCCTCCTCGGCGGGGTGGACGTCGACGCGATCCCCCTGCGCGACTACCGGCTGCGGACCGCCATCGTGCCGCAGGAGGCCCATCTGTTCAGCGGCTCCGTCGGCGAGAACATCGCCTTCGGACGGCCCGGTGTGTCCGCCGCGGAGATCACGGCGGCCGTGCGGTCGCTCGGCGCGTCGGCGCTGCTCGACTCCCTGCCCGGCGGGCTGGACTACGACGTCGGCCCCCGGGGGGCCGCCCTTTCCGCCGGGCAGCGGCAAGTGGTCGCCGTGGCACGGGCGCTCGTGTCCCGCCCCGAGCTCCTGCTGCTGGACGAGGCCACCGGAGCACTGGACCTGGAAGCGGAGCGCAGCATCGTCCACGCCCTTCGCGACGACCGCGGCGGACGCAAGACCGTCCTGGTCGCCCACCGGCTCGCCACCGCCGCCCGGGCGGACGTCATCGCCGTGGTCGAGCGGGGCCGCCTGCTGGAGGTCGGCGGGCACGCGTCCCTGCTGCGGTCGGGCGGCCTGTACGCGGACCTCTGGGCGGCCTCCGACCGGTGGACGACCCGCGACGCACCCGCGGCACACGACCCGCGCAACTCGTACAACTCGCACGACGCACACGACGCACACGACGCACACGACGCACACGACGCACACGACGCACACGACGCGGCAACGATCGACCGAGGACAAGGAGGCGGGGCGTGAAGTCACTGACCTGCGGTGAGGGGTTCCGGTTCAACGGCGCGGTGTCGTTGCAGCGGGGCGAGAACTGGGTGGCGCCGTGGCGGGTGCCCTTCGAACGGGCCCGGTTGTACTTCCCCGAGGGCGGCATCGGACGGGCGGGGATGCCGTCCGGGGTGGCCCTCGTGCTGATGACGGACAGCGAGTACATCGAGCTGGACTACCTGTGCTCGCGGTGCCCGGACAACATCGTCGAACTCGCCGAGGACATCGAGCAGTTGGAGTCCGTGGACGTGGTGGTGGACGGGCGCCGTCTCGGCCGGCGCGCGCTGTCGACCTCCCGGGGAACGGAGACGTTGCGGCTCGCCCTCGGGGACGCGGGCGGGCGCGCGCGGCCGGTCGAGCTCTGGCTGCCGCTCTACGCCCAGTTCCGGCTGACCGGCCTGCGGATCGACGAGGGCGCGACCGCTTCCCTACCGGCGCCGAACCCGAAACGGTGGGTGCACTACGGCGGTTCGCTCTCGCAGGGCATGGGAGCGGACTCGCCCCTGACCAACTACGTCCAGTCGAGCCGGTGGCGCGACGACCTCGATCTGGTGTCGCTGGCCCGGGGCAAGGGCACGCATCTGGAGCCGGTGTTCGCGGATCTGATCACCGAGCTCCGGCCGCGGTACCTGACCATGGCGGTCGGCGGCATGATCTACCTGACCGGCTCGCTCAACCCGTACACGTACCTCACGAACATGCTCGGTTTCGTGAAGCGCGTCGTCGACGCCGTGCCCGACTGCGAGGTGGTCGTGATACTCGCACCCGCGAGCCCCAAGTTCCGCGACCGCAAGGGGCCGGGCGGGCTGACCGCCACGGAGTGGGCGACGGTGCACGACGCCGTCGTGGCGTCGGTCATGGAGTGGGGCGACGGCCGGGTCCACCCCGTGCGCCAGTGGTCGGACGTCGACGCGTCCGACTTCCTCGCCGACGGCATCCACCTGGCATCGGACGCGCACCGCCGGTACGGGGCGTACCTGGCGGAGCAGATCCGTACCCGCCTGGGGTGAGGGCGGGCAACCGACCGGCCGATCCGTTCGACAACCACGAGCAGGAGGAACACCGTGCAGGACGCTGAGCAGCCCCGCGACGACGAGCGCGACGAACCGGCGACGCCCGAAGCGGCCAGGCCCGCGGGGGCGCCCGCCGACGACGACGCCGACTGGTTCGACGACGTCCCCGAGGAGAACGTCGGGGCCGTGCTCTCGCTGGACGAACTGGCCCCGTACCCCGGGGTCTAGAGACCGGTGAGGAGCATCGTGGACCCTTCGTGCCCGCCCCCCGACCGAACCCCCGGACAAGCCTCCGGCCAAACCGCCGCCGAACCGCCGGACGCGCGGCAGCGGCAGGTGCTGGACTGGTACGTGTCCCGCCCGCCCGGGCACGGCGGCACCGAGCGGGCGTGGCCCGAGGGCGCGGTGATCGTCGTGGGCAGCGGCCCGGTCCCGTACGCGGCCGACCTCGCGGCCCTCGGCTGCCGCGTGGCCGCACGCCTCCCGCTCGACGACTGGCGGCGGGGTACCGGTGCCGTCGAGCGGTCGGTCCCCGCGTCGGCGGGATACGTCCTGGTGACCGTCGCCCGGCAGGCGTTCGATCTCCGGTTCGCCGGGGACGTCGTGGACCTCGAGCACCGGACCGCGCTCCCGGTGGGCGTCCTGCCCGCGCGCACCGCCGGGGAGCTGGGCTTCATGCTCCGGCGCATGGCCCTGGCCAGAGGGGCACGGGCCGGGAAACACGTCCTCGTCGACGCCGCCGACGCCTCGTCCGTCGTGGGCGACCCGGCAGAGTTCGCCGCGCCCGGCACCGTGGACGTGCACAGCGTCTCCGTGTACGGGCACGGCAACGAGTCGCATGTGAAGGTCGGCGACCGGTTCGTCTGCGCGCACAGCACGAGCGCCTTCCCCGGGCAGGACTGCGCGTGCGCGGCGAACGGTCTGCGGCTGTGCCGTCTCGACGACATCCGCTGTTCCTGGATCCACCTGGGATCGTGCGGGGCCCTGATCCCGGACTGGCGGCGCAGCCTGCCCGCGACCAACTTCGTCGACGCCTTCGCCACTTCCCACGCGGCGACGCTGTGCGGGTCGCTCTACCGGATGCCGACGTCGCGCCGGGCGATCCTGGCCCATGAGCTGGCCCGGCTCGAGGGGGCCGCGCCGGGAGCGGACGACCGGTCGGCCGGGACGCTGTGCCTGGGCGACCCGGTGCTGCTGCGCCACGGCCCCGGAGCCCCGGACCGGCGGGCGGCCGTGGTGTCCCTGGCCCGCGAGCTCGCGGAGACCGGGGCGGATGCGGCGCGCCTGGCCGGGGACCGGGCGCGGCTGCTTGCCCTGACGCGGTCGGTCGAGGACGCCCGGGGCGTGCTCGTCGCCCTGCGCATGGCGGCGGGCCCGTCCGCGCGCGGTGCGCTGGACGCCTGCGCGCGCGGGGTCGACCGGGCCTCCGGCTGGGCGATGCGGGCCGCCTCGGTGCTGTCCGCGGCGAGCGAGCGGGCGCTGTACCGCGAGGCGGTCCGGGCCGATTTCACCCAGTGCGTCGGCCGGATGGAGGCGCTGGCCGAACAGTTCGAGCGGGGGCTGGTCTCCTTCCTGGCGAATGTTCCGGGCGGCCTTCCCGCGAACGTCGCGGTGAGCGCGCTGGCGAGCGTCCTGGCCGACGTGCCCGCGATCGGTGCCCGGGCCGTCGAGCGCGCCATGAAGACCGGGCTGCTCTTCGAGCCCTCGGGGCCCAAGGTGCTGTGCGCCTGCCGGCTGTGCGGGCTGCCGGTCCGGGTCGGCGTGGCCCGGGGCGCGGCGGACGGCCGGGAGTGCTTCTGGGCGCGGTGCGACGTCTGCGGGCAGCTGGCGCGGTCGCCGGACGGGGAGCGGTTCCCCCTGGTCACCGTGGCGGGGCCGGGTGCGGTCGGCGTGCGGTTCCTCGGCGCGCGCGGGGGTGCCGGTGCGTGGCCGGGGCCGTCCGTCCGGGTGGTCGTCGACGTGGACGACGGGGGCCGGGGCCTGCACACCAGGAGCGTGCACACCGCCGCGGCGGGCGAGGAGGTGCGCGTGCGGTGCGACACGGGTGGCGCGGGCCCCTCGCTGCGGGTCCGGGCACTGGTGGTGTCCGGGTTCGCGATGTGGTTCGCGCGTGCGACCGTACCGTCCGCCGAACTGCTCGGCGCCCCGCCCCGCTCCGACACCCGGCTCCCCTCCGACTCCCCACTCCCCTCCGGCTCCCCGCTCTCCCCCGACTCCCCGTTCCCTTCCGACTCCCCGTTCCCTTCCGGTTCCTCGTCCCCCTGACGCGAAGGAAGTCATATGCGTGGTACCGCTGCCGGCCGGCCCGAGGACGAGGGCTGAGGACGGAGGACGTATGAAGGCCGTGTTCGCCACCGCCCCCGATCCGGACGACCCGCTGTCCACCGTCGTCGTCGGCCACCGCCCGGACCCCGAAGTGCCTCCGGGCTGGGTACGGGTGGAGGTCCGGGCGGCCTCGCTGAACCACAAGGACCTCTGGACCCTGCGCGGCGTGGGGCTCGACCCCGACCAGTACCCCCGCATCCTCGGCTGCGAGGCGGCGGGTCAACGGCCGGACGGCACCCGCGTGGTGCTGTACCCGCTGCTCGGCTCTCCGCCGGGGGTGAGCGACGAGACGCTGGCGATGCCCGCGGCGCAGCTGGTCGGTGCCCGGCCGGGGACCCTCGCCGAGTACTTCGCCGCGCCGCCGGAGAGTCTGCTGCCCGTCCCGGACCACCTGTCCTGGGAGGAGGCGGCCTGCCTGGTGTGCACCTGGCTCCCCGCCTACCGGATGCTGTTCACGAAGGCGGCGCTGCGCCCCGGGGACACCGTGCTCGTCCAGGGCGCCGCGGGCGGCCTCTCCACCGCGCTGATCAGCCTGGCCGCGGCGAGCGGCGTGCGCACCTGGGTGACCGGCCGGTCCGCCGCGAAGCGGGCCCTGGCCCGCCGTCTGGGCGCGAGCGCGACGTACGAGCCGGGCGCCGAGCTGCCCGAACCGGTCGACGCGGTGATCGACAGCGTGGGCCGGGAGACGTGGACGCACACCCTGCGCAGCGTCCGGCACGGCGGCACGGTGGTGGTCGCCGGTGCGACGACGGGCGATGTGCCGCCCGCCCGGCTGCACCGCATCTACTTCCACCAGATCAACGTCGTCGGTTCGTTCAGCGGGACGCGGGAGGAGTACGGGCGGATGCTGACGCTGATGCGCACCACCGGCATCCGACCGCTGGTGGACGACGTACTGCCGGTCCAGGAGGCGCGCGCGGCACTCAAACGGCTCGCGGACGGTGACGTACGCGGCAATCTCGTCCTCACCTGGCCGGATCGCACCGGCCCGGCCGATGGTGGGAGCGCCCGGTGAGCGCCGCGATCGAGATCCTGCGCGAGGCGGGCGACGGCGCCGCCGTCCCGCCGTGCGACCGACGGTTCCATTACGTGCCGCCGTGGCGGGCGGCGACCCTGGCGGTGCTGACGGAGCGGGTGCTGCCGTCGGTCGCCGAGGTGGCGGCCCGCTACGCCTCCGCCGCCCGGCCGGATGCTCTCGTCGCCGCCGACGAGACGGCGACACTGATCGCCGCGTGTGCCTACGTACGGCTGCGGGGAGCGCGCGACGGCTGCACCCTCGCGTTCGGCGGACTGCCCCCGGAGGTGGCGCGGCACGCCCGTACCGAGCGGATGACGGTGCGAGCGGCGCTGGAGTGCGTCGGCTGGTTCAACGCCAACCAGCGCCCCCTCACCCGGGTGGACCTCGCGCCCGGCGCACCCGGCGGGGCGGGGGCGTACGACGGGGCGCTCTACGGGCCGGAGCTGGCACGGCGGTACGCCCCGGCGCGGCCGGTGACCGAGCGGTTCAATGACGTGCTGCGCGGCTTCGCCACGGACTTCCTGGGCTCGTTCCGTGTCCTGGAGCTGGGTACGGGCACCGGCAGGCTGGCCCGCAACGTGGCGCCCTTCGCGGGCTCCTACACCGGGATCGAGGCGTCGCGCGCGATGATCGACGCGGGGCGCCGGGACGGCCTGGACGTGCGGCACGGCGACATGATGGCGATGCCGTTCGACGCCGGGTCGTTCGACGCGGTCGTCGAGCACGAGAGCATCGACTTCTGCACGGAGCCGTTGCTGGCGGCCACCGAGGTCGAACGCGTACTGGCGCTGGGCGGCAGGTTCTACCGCGTCGAGCTGGAGACCGCGCCCGCCGCCGGGATCGGCCGGCTCCAGGAGGCGATCACCGCACGGCTCGCGGAGATGTCCGGCGGGGTCTTCCCGTACTGGACCAAGGGCCAGCGTCAGCGGCTGCACGGGTGGCTGCTGCGCCGTGGCTTCGTGCACCGCAGGATCGAGCTCGCGCGCTGGGACGAGACCCGGACGCTCCAGGGCTGGCTGCAGGGCCTGGTGAACGCCAGCTACCCGTCCTTCTCCGGCATCGACGAACGCGCGGCGCGGTCCGTCTGCGTGGAACTGGCGCACGCCGCCGCGCTGGGCGGCCTCGACACCCGGTGGCCGGGACGCGCCGGTGTGGTCCTGCACGAGTACGAGCCCGTCGACCGCTGCTGCCCGAAGCACCTCCCGTGACGAACAGGAGAGAGAAGCATGCTGCTGTGGATCAACGGCGCTTTCGGCGCCGGCAAATCGAGCGTCACCGAGCAGCTGACACGGATCGCCGGCCGAGTCATCGTCTTCGACCCGGAGGAGGCCGGCTTCCATCTCCGTGCCTGGGTGCCGATGCCGGAGTCCGGGGACTTCCAGGACCTGGCGTGCTGGCGCGACGTCGTGGCCCGGTCGTGCGCGGCGTTCGTCCGGCACTACCCGGACCACCTCCTCGTCGTCCCGATGACCGTGCTGAACGACGCCTACCGGCGGGAGATCTTCGACATCGTCCGCGAGGAGAGCGACGAGCTCCTGCACATCTGGCTCTCGGCCGACCCGGAACTCCTCGCGCGGCGCATCACCGCCCAGGTCGTGCACCCCGACGACCCGGTGCGGGACGCGGAGGTACGGGCCTGGCGGCTCGCCCGGATCGACAGCGCGACGGCCTGCGAGCGACGCCTGGGTACGGACCCGGGCACGGTCGTCCTGCCGACGGACGACGCGAGCCCCCGGCAACTGGCCGAACGGATGCTGCACCCGGAGATCACGTGCTGGATGTGACAGGATCGGGCGCTGTGAGGACGCTTCCCGTTCAGTCCACCGCAGCCACCCCCACCCCCACCGGCACCGCGCCCGCGACCGCCGCCGACGCCGCCGTCCGATGACCGGCGAACACTCCGGGCGCGAGATCGACGAGGGGCGCTTACCCGAGGACGTCGTGGCGCTCGTCGACTCCCTCGGCCCCGGCGAGGACCTGGTGATCACCCGGGACGGCGCACCGCTCGCCCGGATCTCCCCCGTCACCAGGAACGTCCTCATCGGCACCGTCATCGCCCCGCCGAACGCCTCCGAGGCCGACCCACCGCCCGCCGACCGGTCCGTCACGGTCGTCGTCACGGCCATGGAGCTGTCGGACTCGGTCCGCAACACGCTCTCCGACCAGCTCGGCCCGGACTACATCGTCCTCGACATACACGCCGCCCCCCGATCGGCCGACGTCCTCCTGATCCCCCCGATCAGCCCCCAGCTGATCGGGTCACTGCGCTCGGCGTTCCCCGACGCCCGGGTCGTCGTGACCGAGATCGAGGACCCCGAGCTGGGCGTCGACTACCAGGGCCCCGTCCGCCGCCTCCTCGACGCCGGAGCCGAGGCGTACCTCCCCCCGGCAACGGTCCCCCGCCTGGCCGAACAGCTGACCCACACCCTCGCCCGCCGCCACGGCCCCGCGCTGGAGTCCCCCGCCTCCCGGGAGATCGGCCCCTCGCAGGACCCCTGAGCGAGCAGACCCCGAGCAAGCGGAGAAG
The DNA here is from genome assembly GCF_042262625.1 of Streptomyces sp. NPDC056347. NCBI lineage: Bacteria > Bacillati > Actinomycetota > Actinomycetes > Kitasatosporales > Streptomycetaceae > Streptomyces > Streptomyces sp. NPDC056347. The sequence goes on from NZ_JBHJQP010000038.1 coordinate 27,834, forward strand.
CCATGGAAACGAAGGCTGACCGGCCCCTGTGCCTGGTGACCGGGGCGACCGGCTACATCGGCGGGCGGCTCGTGCCCGAACTGCTGGCCACCGGGTACCGGGTGCGCTGTCTGGCCCGCTCCCCCGGGAAGCTGCGCGACCACCCCTGGGCCCGCGAGGTGGAGGTGGTCCGGGGGGACGTCACCGATCCCGTCGCGGTCGGGGCAGCGATGCGGGACGTCACCGTGGCCTACTACCTGGTGCACGCGCTCGGCACCGGACGCGACTTCGAGGACACCGACCGCGAGAGCGCCCGCATCTTCGGCGAGCAGGCCGCCGGAGCCGGTGTGCGCCGCATCGTCTACCTCGGCGGGCTGACCCCGGCCGGGGTCCCCGAGCGCGAGCTGTCGCCGCATCTGCGCTCCCGGTCCGAGGTCGGGCGCATCCTGCTGGAGAGCGGCGTACCCACGACGGTGCTGCGGGCCGCCGTGATCATCGGCTCGGGCTCGGCGTCCTTCGAGATGCTGCGCTACCTGACCGAGCGGCTCCCGGTGATGGTCACCCCGAGCTGGGTGCGCACCCGCATCCAGCCGATCGCGGTCCGCGACGTGCTGCGTCTGCTGGTGAGCGGCGCCGGGATGCCCGCGGACGTGAACCGCGCCTTCGACATCGGCGGGCCCGACGTCCTGACCTACCGGGACATGATGCTTCGCTACGCGGCGGTCGCCGGGCTGCCCCGGCGTGTGATCCTGCCGGTTCCGGTCCTCACCCCGGGCCTGTCCAGCCTCTGGGTCGGCCTGGTCACACCGGTCCCCTCGTCCATCGCCCGGCCGCTGACGGAGTCGCTGCGGTACGAGGTGGTGTGCCGGGAGAACGACATCACCCGCTACGCCCCCGACCCGCCCGGCCACCCCATCGGCTTCGACGAGGCGGTCCGGCTGGCCCTCAAACGCGTACGCGACGCCGATGTCTCCACCCGCTGGTCCTCCGCCTCGGTGCCCGGAGCCCCCAGCGACCCGCTGCCCACCGACCCCGACTGGGCGGGCGGCAGCCTCTACACCGACCGGCGGGAACGTCGGGTCGACGCCCCGCCCGATGCCCTGTGGCGGGTCATCGAGGGCATCGGCGGGGAGAACGGCTGGTACTCCTTCCCCCTGGCCTGGTCCGTCCGCGGCCTCGCCGACCGGCTCGTGGGAGGTGTCGGGCTGCGCCGCGGTCGCCGCGATGCGCACCGGCTGCGCGTGGGCGACTCGGTCGACTTCTGGCGGGTGGAGGAGATCGACCCCGGGCGGCTGCTGCGGCTGCGCGCCGAAATGCGCCTGCCCGGACTGGCCTGGCTGGAACTGCGTGTCGACACCGACGACACCGGCCGCACCCGCTACCACCAGCGCGCCCTGTTCCACCCGCACGGACTGCTCGGCCACGCCTACTGGTGGAGCATCTCCCCTTTCCACTCCATCGTCTTCGGCGGAATGGCCCGCAACATCGCCCGCACGGCCGAGCGGGCCTGACGGCCCCGTCCCGGGAGACGGCGCGCGTCAGGTGGCCGATCCGGTCATGTGCACAAAACCCACCGTTTTCGCGTCAACGACCAGCAGGTTTCCGGAAACCGGAGGGTCAGCTACCGAGCGGCTTCGGTACGCTCGTCCGTCCGTGCGTCCGCCGCACGGGAATGACATGGGGGGATCCAGAACGTGAGCACCACCACCGACCCGGCCGGCCCCGGACGTCGCATCACCATCCTCGACGAGGACCCGCTTCGTGCCCGGCGCGAGGCGCGTGAGCTGCTCGCCGCCCTCGCCGAGGTCGATCCTCGCGCCGCACTCGACGTCCCGCGTCCCCGGTCCGAGGACGAATCCAGCAAGGGCGGCCCGGTCACCGACCTGATCGGGCTGGTCTTCAGCGGCGGTTCACTCGTCGCCGCCGGCATCCAGATCTGGCTGGCCCGCGTGCCTCAGCGGGACGTTGTCATCACCAGGCCTGACGGCTCCACGCTCCGCATCTCCGGCAGGGAGGCCCGGGCCAACAGCGAACTGGTCGAACGGTTCCTCTCCGACAGTACGTCCGGGGAACAGAACGAGGACGGCGGCGAGGCGGGTCCGGAGACTCAGTGAGCGACAACGACCGGTACGCCATGCTCATCGGCGTGTCCGCCTACGCCAGTGACCGGTACCACGACCTTCCGCCCGTCCGGGCCGACCTGCATTACATGCAGGCCGTACTGGAGAACACCGAGATCGGCATGTACAACGAGTGCGCGATCGTCGCCGAGCCGACCCGCTCCGAAATGCTCCATGCCATCGAGCAGTTCCTGGAGGAGCGGCAGCCCAGCGAGACGGCTCTCCTCTATTTCAGCGGGCACGGCCAGTTCTGCGAGACCGACGGGCAGCTGTACTTCCTGACCCGGGACACCGATCCGGACGACCTGCCCGGCACAGCCGTCCCGGCCGAGTTCCTGGAACGGACGCTCCAGTCCTGCCGGGCCGCCTCCAAACTGGTGCTGCTGGACTGCTGCTCCAGCGGGTCCGTCGTACAGGGGTGGACCTCCAAGGGGGACGCGCACCCCGGCGACCGACCTGCGACCAGTACGCTCCTGCACCCGACCGGCGTGTACTTCATCACCGCCTCCGACGCACTCCAGGCCGCATCCGCGATGGCCCCGGAGGGGTCCGCCCTCGGTACCTCCCGGTTCACCGGGGAGATCGTGGAAGGCCTGCGGAGCGGGCGGATCAAGGACGGTGGCTGGATCACCCCGGACGACCTCTTCGATTACCTGACCGCGCAGATGGTGGTCAAGGGCATCCCCGAGGAACAACGGCCGACCAAGTCCACGATCCGGGCCACCCGTTCACTCCCGTTCGCCCGCTCCGTCGCCCGCCCGGTCCGTCTTCCCGACGCACCGCGCGACACGGTCCGCTCCACCGGCCGCTCCGAAGCCTCCCCCGCTCTGCTGAAGGCACGGCAGTTGGTCGCCCGGGAGGCCGAGCAGGGCATCGACCCGCAGCGGCTGCTGCGGTACTACGCGCACTGTCTCAGCGCCCAGGTGGCATCCGGAATGCTGCCCGATCGCGACAGCGGCCGGGACGCGGCGTACTTCCTGCTGGGCAAGGGGCCGGAGGCGATCCAGTCCGGGCTGGAGCAGTCCTTTCCCGCTCCCGGGCAGCTACCGAAACCAAAGGACGCGGGAACACGGAACGACGGGTCCGGGCTCCAGGAGTACTGGTACGGATACCCCGCGATCACCCTTCCCGGACGCGCGGACAGCCGTCGACGGACATCGGTACGGATCGCTCCTCTGCTGGTCCAGCCGATGGAACTCGCCCCGGACGAGAACGGCCGCGACCTGCTGCGCCCGAGCGGGGTCCCCTGCCTGCACACCGGTGTGGTCACCGAGCTGCTCTCCGACGACGAGGCCGCCGAGCTGCTGGACCGCTGGCAGCCGAGCTGGCAGGAGGGCAACGGCCCCCAGATGGTCAGGGCGGTGCGCGAGCTCCTGGGCGAGCTCGGCGTACCGGAGCTGGAGCCCCTCGACCTCTCCTCACTCAGTGAGCGATCCGTGATGGATTCGCTGCGGCCCGGCGCCCACAACGCTGCCGTGCTGCTGGCGCCTTCCGGTCTGGAGCGGGTCGCGACCGAGGGCCTGGTCGACAACCTGCTCCAGATGTCCACGCGTACGAGTCAGATCGCGGGTACCGCGCTCGACACCTTCCTTCTGGGCGACGGCGACCGCGGGAACGAGCCGGATTGTGACGCGGCGGTCGTGACAGTGGTTTCCCCCGGTCCGTGCAACGAGAGCCAGGAGCGGGTGATCTCCTCGGCGATGACCCGGCGGCTCACCGTCGCGACCGGCCCACCTGGCACGGGAAAGAGTGAGGTGGTGACGGCCGTGGTCGCGACCGCCGTCGCGGCCGGGCAGTCCGTACTCGTCGCGTCCACCAACAACGAGGCCGTCGACGTGGTGGCCGAGCGGTGCGACAAGATCTCGCCGGGCCTGCTCATACGGACCGGGAACGTGGAAGCCCGGGAGAGGGAGGCGACGAAGCTGGCCGGGCTGCTGGCCGAACGGGCCGTCTCCCCGGCCCGCGGTGCCGCGACTGTGGCCGGTGAACTGCGCCGCCGGCACGCCCGGACAACTGCGCTCCGGGCAGAGGCGACAGCTCGGATCGATGAGGAAGCGCACCTGTTGGAGCTGTTCCGTGAGCGGGCCCGGCAAGCGGACGGGCTCGGGCTGCCCGTGCGAGTACTGGAGGACGCCTGGGCCACGGAGGGGCCGACCGCGCTCGCCCGCTGGGAGGAACGTGCCAGAAGGGCCGCCGGTGCAGGGTGGCTGACCCTTGGCCAATGGCGTCGCGGTCGGGCTCTTTCAGTCTTCGTGAGTTCATCCGGCGGCGAATCAGGGACTCCGTGGCCGACCTGGGCCGCACGACGCCCTGTCCCGCCCGAGTTGCTGCTCGGCCTCGCGGAGACTGTGGCGGTGGAACGGGCCCTGCGGGAGCTCGTGCCGGCACATCTGGAGTGGGACGAGGACTCCCTGCGGTCGGCGCGGCTGGAGAGCGCCGCCGCGTCCTCGGAGGCGTCGGAAGAACTGGCGCGTTCCGTGGCTGCCGAGGCCATGGTGCGGGGCCAGTCGCTGATGAACCAACGGCTCCAGGCACTCCGTCGGCGTTCCGGCTTCCAGAAGAGCCAGCGCAATCTGATGGCGCACATGAAGGCGTGGGCCGTCAGCACGCACTCGGTGCGCCAGCTCGAACTCGCCCCGAAGCTCTTCGACCTCGTGGTGATCGACGAGGCGAGCCAGTGCTCGATCCCCTCGGTACTGCCGCTGTTGTTCCGGGCGAAACGTGCCCTGATCATCGGCGACCCGATGCAGCTCGGGCACATTCCCGGGATCAGCCCCGAGCAGGAGCGGCAGGCCCGGGTGCGGGCAGGCCTGTCCGCCGCGCAACTGGAGGATCACCGTCTGGCCTACCACGTGTACGCCTCGTACCACGCGGCCGCACAGCACGGTGAGACGGCGTTGCTGCTCGACGAGCACTACCGGTGCCATCCTCAGATCGCGGACGTGGTCAACGGCTACTGCTACGCGGGCCAGCTGCAGGTCCTGACCGACACCCGCAGGCAGATCCCGCCGGTACATCCGGCAGGAGCCGCCGATCCGGCCCCAGTGATGGGCTGGGTGGATGTACCTCATGGAGAGTCCGCAGCCGGAAGCGGCGGCCGGTCGTGGCGCAACGAGGCCGAGGCGGACCAGGTGCGGCAGCTCGTGGACGAACTGCTCGCACGGCTGCCGGAGGACGCCACGGTCGGAGTGGTCACGCCGTTCCGCGCCCAGAAAGAAGCGTTGGCCAGGTTGTGGGCCGACGACGACCGGGTCCGGATCGGCACCGTCCACGCTTTCCAGGGCGGCCAGCGTGACGTCATGGTCCTGAGTCCGGTGGCCACGGACAACACTCCTCCGAGGACGGCGCACTGGGTGGCGAGCCAGGTCAACCTCTGGAACGTCGCGATCACCCGGGCGAAGTCGCAGCTGATCACCGTGGGCAGCCATCACTTCTGGACAGGTCGGTCAGGACTGCCGGCCGTCCTCGCGGAGCGCTCGACGATACTGCGTACCGGGATCACCGTCCCGGACGCGATCCCCGTTTCACCGACACTGCCCGGTTTCCACGAGGAGCTCGCCGACCGCCTCCAGGAGTACCTCGGCACCCGCGGCGTCACCGATCTGGAGCGCGCGGCAGTGGTCGGCGGGCACACGGTGGACCTGCTGTTCACGATGGACGGGAAGAACACGGCGGTACTCATCGACACGGGTCCGGAGCCCGGGCGGGATCCGGCACGCCATCTGCGCCTCGCCCATGCACGCGGTGACCTGCTGATCGGTCTCGCTTCCGGCGGCCGCGGCGCGAAGCCCGCGCCGGTGACGCGAGCGGTGCGCCTGCCCGCGTGGCGGGTGACCGCCGGGCCGGAACTGCTGGACCCGCTGTTCACCTGACCGCCCCGCACGGAACGGAAGCCCGCGGGACGGGTCACGCGGACAGGCACCCGGCGACGTACGACATGTGCTGGACGTTGCCCACCCGGAGCCAGGTCTCCGCGTCGCCCGTCCCGGGTGGCCCCCGCCCGTGCGCGCGGTCGCGCGGCCAGGCCTCCCCCGCGCCGGCGGTCGCACCCCGGAAGTCCGGCATCTCGACGAGGTGCCGGACGGCTGTCCGTCGGCTCTGCCCGTGTCCTCTCCCCTTCCTTCCAGGCTCCTCCTTCTCCGGACGCCCCGGAACAACGCCTGTCCGGCCTGATTGACCGGAAATGCCGCCGGGCGGCCGGACGGTGATGAGACGTGCGGGGCCTCACCGAAGATCCGTCACCACTCGGTCCACAGCAGGTGGTTGACGAGCAGGGCGACGACGGCCTGCGCGGCCAGCCAACCGCGTCGGGTGCCGGTGGGCAGGAGGGCCGTGGCGGGCAGCAGCCAGAGGAGGAAGGGCTGCCAGATGCGTTCCGTCTCCGCCTTGCTCATCCCGGACAGGTCGGCGGCCAGGAGTGCCAGGAGCCCCGCCGACACGAGCAGGATCAGCCGCTGGGACGGGCGGGTGGTGCCGGTGCGCAGGGCACGTACGGCCCCGGGGGTGCCGGCCGCGGCGCGGCGGAGTCCGGCGACCGTGGCGAGGCCCGCGGCGACCGTGGCGCAGGCGAGGTTGGCCCAGACCCAGTAGGAGTACGGGCGGATGCCGCCGGCGCCCTGGTAGTAGCGCTCGACCAGCAGTTGGTAGCTCTCCCACCAGTTGTAACCCGCCACCGTGAAGAGGACCGGGACGACCAGCGCTCCGGCGAGGAGGAGTGGGACGGGGCGGGCGGTGCGGGCGAGTACGAGGACGGCCAGGAGCGGAACCGCGATGAGCGTCAGACCGTAGCTGAGGTAGCAGGTCAGCCCGAACAGCAGGCCGGAGGCGAACGCGGCGGCCGTGGGCAGTCGTACCGAGCGGGTCGCGGCCAGGGCGAGAAGGGCCACGGACCAGGCGGCGACGGCGGCGAAGTAGGCGTCCGCGGAGGTACCGGCCCACACCGCGACCGGTGCGAGGACCAGGAACGGGGCGGCGCGGCGGGCGAGGCGTTCACCGGCCAGGGCCCGGATGGTGATCAGGACGGCCGGGACCGCGGAGGCACCGGTCACGATGCACCAGACCCCGGCCCAGGCGCCTCCCCCGAGCCCGATGCGGTCGAGGAGGACGAAGGTGAGCGTGGCGCCCGGCGGGTGCCCGGCGACATGGGTGGGCCAGTTGTCCGGGGAGCCGAGCAGGATGTGGCCGGTGAAGCCGCGCAGGGCCGCACCGATGTCCTGGAACCGGTCGACGGCCCGCAGGTACTCGTGCCTGGTGGTGAGCCGTTCGGCGACACCGGGGCCCCAGCCCTCGATCAGCGCCAGCGAGAGGATCCAGGTCAGGGACGCCGCCCAGGCGGCCGACAGCAGTGCCCGCAGGCCGATGCGGTCGGCCAGCGCGGGCCCGTACGCGATGACGGCCGCTGCCACGACGACGGCGGCGGGGGTGCCGGGGCCGGTGTGCGGGTGCCAGGAGGCGAGCAGAGGGGGCCAGCGGACGAAGAGACTTCCGTCGGCGGCCTCGATCGACCGGCCGGCGAACACGGCGGCGGTGACGAGCACGACCCCCGCGACCGCGGCGATCAGATCACCGCGGCGGCCGGTGCGGTGCCCGGTGCCGTCCGTGGCGGGTGGTGCGGTGCGCTCCTCGGTCCTCACGCGGGAACGCTACGCACAGCGGGGCGGTCGCGCGTGCAGCCACGGGATCGTGTCACCGAACCGCCGCATCTTGCTCCGACTGCCCGCTCCGGGGTGTGACGTCACGCATGCGTCAGGAGTCGTACACCCTGCGGCCGGGCGCCCCGGGCATAGCTTCGGGCCATGGACGACAGGCATGGGAGCGGGGGCTCCCCCTTCTCATCACTTCGCGGCCCGGCGCCCGGGCGCGGCGGGGCCCTGGCCGGGCGGCTTCCCTCCGCGCCCGGGTTCTGGCGCAGTCCGGTGCGCGGTGTCCGGTTCACGGCGGTGCTCGGGCTCGTCCTGCTCGCCGGGCTCACCCTGGTGTTCGTCACCGGGCTGCTGTCGTACGCCGCGTACAACCCGGATCTCGCACCGGTCAACGACAAGACCCCGGGCAAGGGCCTGCTGGGGTTCTACCTCTTCTCCTGGCCGACCGGTCCGCACTGGCTGTACCGGCTGACGCAGGGGCTGCACGTCACGGTGGGCGTCGTTCTCGTGCCCGTGCTGCTGGTGAAGCTCTGGTCGGTGATCCCGAAGCTCTTCGCGCTGCCGCCGGTCCGGTCGGTGGGGCATGCGCTGGAGCGGGTGTCGCTGCTGCTGCTCGTCGGCGGGGTGCTGTTCGAGTTCATCACCGGGCTGCTGAACATCCAGTTGGAGTACGTGTTCCCGGGGTCGTTCTACACGCTGCACTTCTACGGGGCGTGGGTGTTCTTCGCCGCGTTCCTCGCCCACACCGGGCTGAAGCTGCCGCGGGCCGTACGGGTGCTGCGGGGCGGCCGGCTGGAGGGCTCCCCGCCGGGCGAGGCGGACGAGCTGGCCGCCCCCGACCCCGCACCGGCGACCGTCTCCCGGCGCGGGGCGCTCGCCATGGCGGGCGGCGGGTCGTTGCTGCTGCTGATCACGTCTGCGGGCCGCAGCTTCGACGGCCCGCTGCGGCAGCTCGCCCTGCTCACCCCGCACGGCGCGGCCGAACCGGGGCCGGGCCCGAACGGCTTCCAGATCAACAAGACGGCCGCGGCCGTCGGGGTGACGGCGGCCGACACGGGACAAAACTGGCGGCTGACCGTCACCGGGCCCGCCGGGACGGTGCGGCTCGGCAGGGAACAGCTGCTGGCCATGGACCAGTACAGCGCGGCGCTGCCGATCGCCTGCGTGGAGGGCTGGTCGACGTCGGACCAGTGGTGGCGCGGAGTCAGGCTGAGTGATCTGGCGGCCCTCGCGGGGTACCCGGACCGGCCGCCGGGAGTGCTGGTGGAGTCCGTCCAGCGCACCGGCGCGTTCCGGAAGGGAGCGCTCCGCCACAACCAGGTGCGCGACCCGCGCGCGCTGCTGGCGCTTCAGGTCAACGGCGAGGACCTGTCGCCCGATCACGGGTATCCGGCGCGGATCATCGTCCCGGCGGCTCCCGGCGTGCTCAACACCAAATGGGTGGCCCGGCTGACGTTCGACGAGGCGCTGTGAGCGGGAGGGCGCGGAGCCGGGTGAATCCCCGGTCGGTTCTGCGGCGCTGGTACGGGGAAGGGCCGCTGCATCTGCTCCTGCTGGCCGCGACCTTCGCGCTCGCGGGGTACGCGGGCGTGCGGCTGCTGTCGGAGAACACCTTCGCGGTCGTGGTGTGGTTCGTCGGCTCCGCGCTCCTGCACGATCTGGTGCTGCTGCCGCTGTACGCGTCGGCGGACCTGGCCCTTCGCCGGGCGCTCGGACACCGGCCCCGGCTGGTCAACCACGTCCGGGTACCGGTCCTCCTCTCCGGTCTGCTCCTGCTGATGTGGTGGCCGCTGATCACCCGGCACGCGGTGCGGTACGAGCCCTACACCGGGCTGTCGCCCGATGTGTTCCTGGGGAACTGGCTGCTGGTCACGGGGCTGTTGTGCGCGGGCTCGGCGCTGCTGCTCGTCGTCCGTGCCGCCCGGCCGCGGCGCGGGGACACGGAGCGGCGGCCGTCCGCCGCCCGCTGACCCACGCGTACCGCGGCGGTGCGGGGGCTGCCGCGTTCACCGGGTCCCGGCCGGGGTCAGCAGGGCGAGCGTCGCCGCGAACCGGCTGTGCGGCGCCGCGGCGGCGACGGCGACGGCGTCCTGCGCGGTGTCCACATCACGCAGCCGCGGCAGGTCGCGGACGGTCAGCCCGGCCTCGACCAGCCGTCGGCGCTGGACCGCGCCGGTCTCGGGTACGGACATGGGGACGCCGAGCAGGAGTTCCGGGGCGGGGGCGGCCAGGCCCAGCGCCCAGAAGCCGCCGTCGTCGGCCGGCCCGAACCAGGCGTCGCAGCCGTCCCAGGCGGCGGGGCAAAGCGCGGCGGCCAGGTGGGCGGCGTTCACCTGGGGGGTGTCCATGCCGATGAGGAGCGTCGGGCCGGTGCAGCGGGCGAAAGCGGCGGCGATCCGTTCGTCGAGGCGGCCGGTGCCCTGCGGCAGCACCTCGATGCCGGGCGGCAGCCATGGTCCGGGCCGTCCTTCGAGGACGACGGCGCGGCGCCGGGCGGGCAGGGTGCGCACGGTTCGCAGCGTGTCGCCGAGCGCCGCTTCGGCGAGCCGGGCGGCCTGGGAGGGGGTGAACGGCGGGGTGAGCCGGGTCTTGACCCGGCCCCGCACCGGTTCCTTGGCGATGACCAGCACGGTCGTGGGGCCGGCCGGGCCCCCGCCCGCGCCGGGGCCGGGCCGGGCGCTCACCGGGGCACCCCCGGGCGCACGGCTCCCGGTGCCGTCCCGGCCGGCGGCCGGCGCAGTACCGCCCGCATGTCGTGCACCGCCTGCCAGGTGCCCCGCCAGGTGCCGGTGACCTTCGACTTCCCGCTGCGGGGGCGGTACGGGACGTCGGTCTCCGTGACCCGGAGCCCGGCGTCCGCCGCGCTCACCACCATCTGCAGCGGGTAGCCGCTGCGCCGGTCGGTGAGGCCGAGGGCCAGCAGGTCGGTCCGGCGTCCGGCCCGCATCGGGCCGAGGTCGCGCAGGCGCAGGCCGGTGCGGCGGCGCAGCATCCGGGCCAGGGCGATGTTCCCCGCGCGGGCGTGCAGGGGCCAGGCGCCGCGGCCCTCGGGGCGGCGGCGGCCGAGCAGCAGGTCGGTCTCGCCGTCGGCGATCCGGCGTACGAAGGCGGGGAGCAGGCCGGGGTCGAGGGAGCCGTCGCAGTCGCAGAAGCAGACGAACTCCGCCTCGGCGGCGAGCAGTCCGGCGTGGCAGGCCGCGCCGAAGCCGCGGCGCGGCTCGTGCACGACGGTGGCGCCGAGCGAGCGGGCCAGTTCGGCCGATCCGTCGGTGGAGCCGTTGTCGACGACGATCGCGCGCCAGCCGTCCGGGACGGCGTCCAGCACCCGGGGCAGCGCCGCGGCCTCGTCCAGGCAGGGCAGGACGATGTCGGCGGGCGGGACGGGAGCGTGTGCGTGTGCGTGGGCGGACGACGGGCCCGCCAGGGGGGAATCGGTCACCCCACTCACCTTACGGAGCGAAACCGGCATTTCGGGCGCCGCTTTCTTACGAAAAATGGGGCGCAGGTTTCCCTGCGGCGGACGGGAGCGGACGAGGTCCGTGCGTGCGGTACGCCCGAACCTCCGTTCTCAGCGCCCTCAGTGCCCTTGGGCGCGCGGTCCCGTCTCCCGCAGCGGGGCGGTCGCGAACTCCGCCATCCCCTCGGCGAACCCCTCCCGCGGCTTCCAGCCCAGCTCGTCCCGCAGCCGCCGCGAGTCCGCCGTGACATGGCGTACGTCTCCGAGCCGGTACGCGCCGGTGATCTCCGGGGCGGGGCCGCCGCTCGCCGCGGCCAGCGCCGAGGCCATCTCGCCGATGGTGCGGGGCTGTCCGCTCCCCGTGTTGTAGGCGGCGAAACCGCCCGGCCCCCGCCCCGCGACGGCCTCCAGTGCCACCGCGTTCGCGGCGGCCACGTCCCGTACGTGGACGAAGTCCCTGCGCTGGCGGCCGTCCTCGAAGACCTGCGGGGCCTCTCCCCGGGCCAGCGCCGACCGGAAGAAGGAGGCGACGCCGGCGTACGGGGTGTCGCGGGGCATCCCCGGCCCGTACACGTTGTGGTACCGCAGGGAGACCGCCGACCCTCCCGTGGCGCGCGCCCAGGACGCGGTGAGGTGTTCCTGGGCGAGCTTGGTGGCCGCGTACACATTGCGCGGGTCCGTGGGTGCCTCCTCGGCGACCAGGCCGGGCGCCAGTTCCGCACCGCAGTGCGGGCAGCGCGGCTCGAAGCGGCCCGCGTCCAGGTCCGCCACCGCCCTCGGTCCCGGCCGGACCGTGCCGTGACGGGGGCAGTCGTAGCGCCCCTCCCCGTACACCACCATCGAACCGGCCAGGACCAGGCTTCGCACCCCCGCCCCGGCCATCGCCGCGAGCAGCACCGCCGTCCCGAGGTCGTTGCACCCGACGTACTCGGGCGCGTCCGCGAAGTCGTTCCCGAGGCCGACCATGGCGGCCTGATGGCACACGGCGTCGATGCCCCGCAGCGCCCCGTCCACCGCTTCCCGGTCGCGGACGTCCGCGACGATCCGCTCGGCGTCGCCGTCCTCGGGGACGGCCGGTGGCCCGCCGTGCACCGAGGGCAGCAGCGCGTCGAGCACGACCGCGTGGTGCCCGGCCGACGCGAGGGTGCGGACGATCTCCGACCCGATGAACCCGGCTCCGCCGGTGACCAGTACGCGCATGGCGCCCACGCTAGGCCGCCGGAGCGTCACCCGGCCGGTTCCGGGCCCGGCGCGTCACGGGGCCGTGGAAGATGCACCCGGACGCCGTTCACACCGCGCTGCCCTCCGGTACGGGCGGCATGTCCGCCGGTTTCGCCGGGTCCGCCGGGGCGAGCGGGATCGGGGTGAACATGGGGGGCTCCTGGTCCGGGGTCAGCGCGGTCGGGCCGTAGAGCCAGTCGATGAACGTGTAGTCGTACGTGTCGCGGGCGCGCAGCAGGGCGTTGCGCTGTTCGCGGGCCGTCCCGTCCAGGTGCCACAGCTCGCCCCATGCGCGGGAGGTGCTCAGGACGCGGCGGCAGTGTTCGGGGCGGACCGCCTCGTAGGCGGCGAGGGCGGCGGCCCAGCCGACCGTGCCGTCCTCGGCCCGGTTGCGGGCGACGTGCTCGCCGAGCACCCAGCCGTCCTCGATGGCCATGATCGCGCCCTGGGCGATGTACTGGAGCGGCGGGTGCGCGGAGTCGCCGAGCAGCACGATCCGGCCGTGCACCCAGGTCATGACCGGGTCGCGGTCGAACATCCGCCACCACTTCTCCCGCCACATGTACGGCAGGCCCTCCCGGACGAAGTCGCAGGTACCGGCGAAGGCGGCGTCGAGCTCGTCGGGCGTGCCCCAGTCCTCCCGCCCGGCGAGCGCCTTGCGCGACTCGAAGACCGCGACCTGGTTGAGCAGTTCGCCGCCGCGCAGACCGTAGTGGACGAAGTGGCACGCGGGGCCGACGTGCACCACGACCTCGCTGAGGTCGAGGGAGCTCACCCGCGGCTGCTCGGCGGGCACGGTGCCGCGGTAGGCGACGTACGCGGAGGAGACGGGCTCGTCGTCGACGAGCAGCTTGCGGGCGACGGAGTTCAAGCCGTCGGCCGCGATCACCACACCGGCCTCGTGGGTCCCGCCCGAGGCGAGGGTGACCCGGGCACCGGCGTCGGTGTTCTCGTACGCGACCACCTCCGCGTCGGTGACGAGTTCGACCCCGGCCCGTTCGCAGGCGCGCAGGAGCAGGCCGTGCAGGTCGCTGCGGTGGATGACCAGGTACGGGTAGCCGTAGCGCTTCTCCAGGTCGCGCAGGTCGAGCCGGGTCAGCTCGTCGCCGTCGACCGCGTCGCGCATCACCATCGCGTCCGGGACGACGCCGAGGCTCTTGGCCTCCTCCAGGAGTCCGTAGTCGTCGAGGATGCGGGTGCAGTTGGGCGCGAGCTGGATTCCGGCGCCGACCTCGCCGAAGGCGGGGGCGCGTTCCAGGAGGCGGACGCCGAGTCCCTGGCGGGTCAGGGAGATCGCGGCGCCGAGGCCGCCGAGGCCGCCGCCGACGACGAGCACATCGGGTTCGGGGTGGGACATGGTTCAACTCCTCAGAGCCACGGGCCGAGTTCGGCGGCGTCGGCGAGTGTGTGCGGGCGGCCGGCGAGCCAGGCCGCGATCTCCGGCAGTGGCCCGTCGGGCAGTTCGGCCAGTCGGCGCTTGTCGCGGATCTCCTCGGCCAGCGCGGTCAGGAAGCCGTCCGGGAGGTCGGCGAAGGTGGTGCCGGTGGCCAGGTCGACGGCGTGGACGCACGTTTCGCGGGCGCGCATCCACGGCAGTTCGGTGGCGGGTACGGTGCGGCCCTGGGCGGTGACGACCTCGTGCCGCCACTGTTCGCCGGTCAGCCCGTCGAATCCCTCGGCGAGCCGCTCGGCGGAGTCGGCCAGCCAGGACCGCAGTTCGCCGGGCGAGAGGGCCGGGCCCCTGGCGATGCCCTCGGCGCGCTCCTCGGCGGAGGCGTACATGGGCGTCTCGTCGCCGGTGGCCGCCCAGTGGACGAGGTTGCACAGGGCGTCGGCGTTGGCGGCGACATGGGCGGCGAGGTGCTTGCGGGTCCATCCGGGCAGCGCGGTGGCGGCCGAGAAGCCGGTCTCGTCGAGGTCCGCGACGGCGGCGAGCACCAGCCGGGTGCCGGTGCGGGCCCACTCCCGGGCCTCGGCGAAGGTCCGTACGGTGTCGCCGGTCATGCCGCGACCACCTTGTTGGTGCAGGCGCCCAGTCCGGAGATCTCGGTGACGACGTTCTGGCCCGGCAGCAGGAAGACCTTGGGGTCGCGCGCGTTGCCGACACCGGCGGGGGTGCCGGTGGCGATGATGTCGCCCGGCTTGAGGCTGATGACCGTGGAGATGTACCGCACCAGGAACACCGGGTCGAAGAGCAGCGTGCCGGTGTCGTCGTGCTGCATGACCTGTCCGTCGACGACCGTCCGTACCTCCAGCGAGGGGCGGACGCCGCCGACCTCGTCGGGGGTGACGACGTACGGGCCGACCGGGGTGGTCGCCTCCCAGATCTTGCCCTGGGTCCACTCGATGGTGCGGAACTGCCAGTCGCGCGCCGAGATGTCGTTCATGACGGTGAATCCGGCGATGGCGTCGGCGGCCTGCTGCTCGTCGGCACGGCGTACCGTCCTGCCGATCACGACGGCCAGCTCGACCTCCCAGTCCAGCGCGTCGGTCTCGTCCGGCTTGACGATGTCGTCGCCCGCGCCCAGCAGCGTCTCGGCGAACTTCGGGAAGAGGGTGGGATGGCTGGGCAGGTCCCGGCCCATCTCCTTGATGTGGTTGGTGTAGTTGTGGCCGACGCAGATGACCTTCGAGGGGTTCGGGACGACCGGGGCGAAGTCCGCGCCGTCGACGGGGTACGTGGTGCCGGTCGCGGCGGCGGCCTCGGCCCGCCAGTCGGGCCGGGCGAACAGTTCGCCCAGGTCGGTGTGGCCGAGGTCGACGTGGTTCTCGCCGTCGAGGCGGACCGCGCGGGTCCCGGAGGCGGTGCGGATGGTGGCGAGCTTCATGGTCAGGCGTCCTTCTGGGTGCGGTCGAGCTTGAGCGCCTCGAAGACGGGCGCGTCGGAGAAACGGAAGAGGTCGAGGGCGCCGGAGCCGGAATCGGTGGCGCCGGCCTCGGACCTGACGGAGAAGGGCTCCCAGGACGGGACGGCGAAGAGGTCGCCGCGGGTCACCGTCCAGGACCTGTCGCCGACGGTCACCGTGCCGGAGCCGTCGAAGACCTGGTACACCGACGAGCCGGTCTCGCGCACGGGCGCGGTCTCCGCGCCGCGGGCGACGCGGTGGAACTCGGCGCGGAGCGTGGGCAGTACGTCGGAGCCGTCGTGCGGGTTGGTGTAGCGCACCGCGGCGTGACCGGGCTCCACGGTGCCGGCGAAGCCCTCCTTCTCCAGCAGGAGCTGGTCGCGCAGGGCGGCGTCGGTGTACTCCCACTTGTAGGAGAGCAGCGGGCTGCCGGGCGCGACCGGTCCGGCCGACAGCGGGCGCAGGCCGGGGTGGCCCCACAGGCGCTCGGAGCGCGACCGCTCCGGGGTGGTCCGTTCGGCCTCGCTGATCTCGTCACGGCCGAACTCGAAGAACTGCGCCTCGGTGACGTACTGGAAGGGGATGTCCAGGCCGTCGATCCAGGCCATCGGTTCGGAGGTGGCGTTGTGGTGGGCGTGCCAGTTCCAGCCCGCCTGCGGGAGGAAGTCGCCGCGGTTCATGGGGACCGGGTCGCCGCCGACGACCGTCCACACGCCCGAGCCCTCGACGACGAAGCGGAAGGCGTGCTGGGTGTGCCGGTGCTCGGGGGCGTCCTCGCCGGGCATGAGGTACTGGATGGCCGCCCAGAGGGTCGGGGTGGCGAACGGGCGGCCGCCGAGCGAGGGGTTGGCCAGCGCGATGGCCCGGCGCTCGCCACCGCGGCCGACGGGAACCAGGTCCCCGGCGCGGGCCGCCAGCTCCCGCAGCCGCTCCCAGCGCCACAGGTGCGGTACGGCGCGCGAGCGCGGGTGGGACGGCATCAGGTCGCCGATCTCGGTCCACAGCGGGACGAGCAGTTCGTTCTCGAAGCCCCGGTAGAGCTCTTCGAGGGCCGGGGTGACCTCGGGCCGGCCCGCTGCGGCGACAGCCTGGAGCCGTACCGGGGAACCCGTGGCGATGTCTTGGGCGTTGGAGGTCTCAGTCACGGGCTCAGCGTGCAACGCTTCTGGTAAGAGAACATGGAGATTCTGAAGAGCAGAACCAGAGGACGTCATGGACAAACCGCTGAAGACACCGCCGCCCTACCCGATCGCGAGCGTGGACCACGCACTGCGCGCGGCCGCCATCCTGCAGCTGGAGGGCGGCGCGACCGTCTCGCAGATCGCCGAGCGGCTGGGCGTCGCCCGGTCCACGGCCCACCGGATCCTGGCGATGCTGGTGTACCGGGATTTCGCGGTGCAGGACGAGGACCGGCTCTACCGGGCGGGACCGGTGCTGGAGCTCGCCGCGCACTCCCAGTCCCTGGTCTCGCGGCTGCGCGCGGCGGCCATGCCCCACCTGCACCAGGTCGTCGACCTGCTCGACGAGACCGCGAACCTGACGGTGCGCACCGGGGGCACGGTCAGGTTCATCGCGAGCGTCGAGTGCCGGCAGGCCCTGCGGGTCGGCTCACGGGAGGGCATGGTGTTCCCCGCGTACCGCACCACGGCGGGGCTGCTCCTGCTGGCCGAGCTGTCCGACGAGGAGCTGGACGAGGTGTACGCCCCCGGGCCCCGCCCCGACCGCCCGGCCGACGGACCGGACCCGGCCCGCCTGCGCACGGAGCTGAAACGGCTGCGCCGCAACGGGTTCGCCGTCAACAAGGAGCGGTCCGAGCGGGGCCTGATCGCCATCGGGGTGCCGGTACGCGACCGGGACGGCACCGCGCTGGCCGGCCTGTCGGTGTCGATGCCCAGCGTGCGCTACGACCCGCACCAGCTGCCCGCCACGGTCACGGCCCTGAACGCCACGGCGCGCGCGCTGGAGGACGACCTGGCCGAGCGCCGCTGACCGGTCGATCCGACCGCCCGTACGCGAGCACCGCGACCGGGCCTCTCCGTGGGCGGGTCCTGCGACCCGCCCCGCGGTGCGCGCACCGCGATCCGGCCCGCCCGCTCGGAAGCACCGCGCCCTGCCCGTACGCGAGCACCGCGCCCCGGACCGTCCCGCCCCTGCCTTTACGGGTGCGCCCCGGTGGCCGCACCCCCCGCACCTCCGCGCCCCCGCGCCCGTCAGGGACACGCACGCGCCGCGATGGACTCACCGAGGGCCGCGACCGCGTCGGTGAGCAGCTCCATCGCCTCGGTCATCGAGCGGGACGGGTCGGCCCGCCAGGCGACGAAGGCCCCGTCGAAGCCCGCGATGGCGAAGTAGTCCAGCCGGTCGGCCACGGCCTGCGCGACCTTTGGCCCGTACTCGGCGAACGATTCGGCGATCATGCGGTTCATCCGCGCGCGCCCGTCCCGCCGGACCCGTTCGAGGATCCGGTCGATCTCCGCGGCCTCCGCGTCCTTGGCCGCCTCGGCGTTCATCACCAGGATCAGGTGCAGCCGCAGGAAGTCCGGGTTGGCGAGAAACACCTCTCCGGTGCGCCGGAGGTACCAGCCCAGCCGCTCCCGTACGCTCCCCTGCCGCGGCGGATCCTCCTGCGCCCGGGCCATGTCCCGGAAGAAGGCGTAGGCGCCGCGCTCCATCACCGCGCAGAGCAGCCCGCCCTTGGATTGGAAGTGGTGGTAGACCGCGCTCTTGGGCAGCCCCGACTCCCGGCTGAGCTCCGACAACGTGGTCGCCGCGTATCCGCGTTCGGCCATCAGGCGTGAAGCGACCTCAAGGATCTCGTCCCGGGAGCGCCGCCCTCTGCGGTTGCCGGTCATGTCGCGCCTGGGTTCCACGCCCTGAAGCATACCCGCGCACGGCCGAGTGGATCTTAGGCGGCCCGAGGCGGAACAGCGGCTGATTCTGCTGTGCGGAATCCGCGTTGCACCCTCTTGACCTGCATTTTCAGTCGTGTGACAGTCCGCACTATTGGACTGAACGACCGGTCCAAAACTTGGCACGACCGGCAAGGAGGCCGCCATGCCCCAGAACTTCGACGCGGACGTCGCCGTCATCGGCTACGGCCCCACGGGCGTCGTCGGTGCTCTGACCCTCGCCCAGCAGGGCGCGCGAGTGATCGCCTTCGAACGGGACCGGGACATCTACCCCCGGGCCCGTGCGGTCACGGTCAACGACTGGACCATGCGGATCTTCCAGAGCCTGGGCATCGGCGAGCGCGTCGAGAAGGTGATCGACCCGCAGCGCGCGCTGCGCTGGGTGACGTACGACGGGCACGAGGTGATGCGCATCGAGCATCCGCCGTCGACACTCGGGGCGGGACCGCGCTTCTACAACATCTACCAGCCGACCATGGAGGCTGAGCTGCGCTCGTGCGCGCAGGAGCGCGAGGACGCGATCTCGGTGCGCTACGGCGCCGAGGTGACCGAGATCGAGCAGGACGACTCCGGGGTCACGATCACCACCACCGACACGGCCACCGGCGAGGTGAGCCGCTACCGCACCCGGTACGCGATCGCCGCGGACGGCGGCAGCAGCGCCACCCGGCAGCGCCTGGGCATCGAACTGCTCGGCGACACCAACGAGGTCACCTGGGTGGTCATCGACTGCCGGGTCAAGCGCTGGTGGCCCGACCGCAACTTCCTCACCTTCTGGACCGACGCCGAGCGGCCGGTCGTCGACATCGCGCTGTCGGCCGGCAACCACCGCTGGGAGATCCCGCTCAAGCCGCACGAGACCGAGGCCGACTTTCCCACCAGCGCCGAGGTGTGGCCCCTGCTCAAGGCGATGGGCGTGAGCGAGGACGACGTCGAGATCCATCAGCACGCCTTCTACCGGCACCACGTACGGTCGGCCCGGACCTGGCGCTCCGGACGGGTCTTCCTGGCCGGTGACGCCGCGCATCTGATGCCGCCGTGGGCCGGGGCCGGGATGCAGACCGGAATGCGCGACGCGCACAACCTGGGCTGGAAGCTCGGCCGGGTACTGGCCGGACAGCTGCCCGAGTCCTGGCTCGACACCTACGAGGCCGAGCGCCGCCCCAACGCCGACTTCTACACCGGACTCGCGGTGCAGCTCGGCCGGGTGATCAAGCAGGAGGCGTCCGAGGAGGAGCGGGCCGCGCTGTCCGCCCCGCCGCCGGAAGGGCGCGTCACCCCCTTCGAGCCGCCGCTGATCGCGCCGCCGGTCCTGGAGGCAGGCTGGCTGCGCGGCCCGCTCGGCGACGCCAGCATCGTCGGCCGGATGGTGCCGCAGCCCGTGGTCGGCGACACCGTCGGCCGGATGGCGCGGCTGGACGAGCTGCTCGGCGACGCCTTCGTCCTGCTGGGCGACGATGTCGATCCCTCGACGCTGCTGACCGAGGAGGAGCGCGGTCAGTGGGACGCGCTCGGCGCCCGCTACCTCGCGGTCCGTCCGCAGAACGCCTATACCCAGGGGCCCGACGAACTCGTCGACCTGGAGGGCGTGCTCGGCTCCTGGCTGCGCCGGTACGGCGTCCGTGCGGTGGCCCTGCGCCCCGACCGCTTCGTGGCCGCCGCCGACACCAGCGGCCTCGGCGTCCCCGCCTGACCGCCCGTCCATCTGTCTTCAAGGAGGGATCTCCCATGAGCGGAGTCAAAGAACTCGCCTACGTCGTCTACGAGGTCGGCGATCTCGCCGACTGGGAGCGCTTCGGGATCGAGCTGCTCGGCATGCAGCCCGGCGAGCGGGGCGAGGACTGGTTCAGCCTGCGCCTGGACGAGAAGGCGCACCGCTGGATCGTCACCCGGGGACCGGCCGACGACCTGGCCGCCAGCGGGTACGAGGTCGGGAGCGACGCCGAACTCGACGCGCTGGTCGAGCGGTTGCGGGCCGCCGGCCTCCAGGTCGACGAGGAGGGCGCGGAGCTCGCCGCGGCCCGCCGGGTGGAACGGATCTTCGCCACCACCGACCCCATGGGCAACCGCGTCGAACTGGTCACCGGCCTCGCGGACGCCGACACCCCGTTCGCCTCCGGGTCGCTGCTCGGCGACTTCGTCACCGGGGCCGGCGGCGCCGGACACCAGGTGCTCCTGGCCCACGGGGTGAGCCGCGAGGAGTACCTCGGCTTCTACCAGGACCTGCTCGGCTTCAGGATCAGCGACATCATCGTCGAGGAGCTGGCCCCCGGTGTCGTCGCCGACCTGATCTTCCTGCACTGCAACGGCCGCCACCACAGCGTCGCGTTCGGCGACATGCCGTCCCCCAAGCGCACCCACCACTTCATGGTCGAGGTCACCGACATCCGGGACGTGGGCCTGGCCTACGACCGCTGCATGGATGCCAAGCAGCCGTTCGAGATGACGCTCGGCATGCACCCCAACGACCAGATGTTCAGCTTCTACGTCTTCACCCCCTCCGGTTTCTCCGTCGAGTACGGCTGGGGCGGGCTCGTCATCGACGACGCCACCTGGCAGGTGCGCACCCTGGACCGGCTGCACAGCTGGGGTCACCGCCCGCCGGGTGTGGTGGCCGAACTGCTGGCCGCCGCGCCGTCCCCGCTGGACACCGAAGGAGGAGAGAACTGATGGCACTCGACAGGGAACAGATCACGCGTACGGTCACGACCCGCGACTGGTCGCTGCGCTACTACGAGGCCGGCTCCGGCCATCCGCTGGTGCTGCTGCACGGCAGCGGCCCGGGGGCGACCGGCTGGAGCAACTTCAGCGGCAACATCGAGGCGCTCGCCGAGCACTTCCACGTGTACGCCGTCGACATGCCCGGCTGGGGCGAGTCCGACCCGGCCACGGTCGACCAGCTCGACCACGTCGACGCCGCGATCCAGTTCCTCGACGCGCTGGGCATCTCCCGCGCCGCCTTCGTAGGAAATTCCATGGGCGGCCAGACCTCACTGCGCCTGGCCACCGAGCACCCGGAGCGGATCAGCCACCTGGTGACCATGGGACCGCCGGTCGGACGCATCCCGAGCCTGTTCGCGGCCGGTGACGGGCCGTCCGAGGGCCTGAAGGTCCTCATCGAGGCCTACCGGGACGCGAGCCCGGAGAACATGCGCCACCTGGTCGAGATCATGTGCTACGACAAGGCACGTTTCGCGACCCCCGAACTGTGCGAGGCCCGCTCCCAGGCGGCCCTCGCCCGCCCCGAGCACCTGTCCAACTACGTGGCGGGCCTGCCGCAGGGAGCTCCGCTGCCCCGCTGGGTGGACCCGGCCCGGCTGAGCGACATCGCCGTACCGACCCTGCTCATCCACGGCCGCGACGACCGGGTGGTCCCCTTCGAGAACTCCCTGTACCTCCTCGCGAACATCCCGGACTCCCGCCTGGTCCTGCTCAACCGCTGCGGCCACTGGGCGATGATCGAGCACGCCGAGGAGTTCAACCGCCTGGTCATCGACTTCGTCAACGGAAACCCCACCGAAGCCTGACCGCCCCACCCCGGCCATGGATGCGGGC
>NZ_JBHJQP010000039.1:0-49241 GCF_042262625.1 Streptomyces sp. NPDC056347
AGGTTCTTGGGGGCCTGGGCGTCGATGGCTTTGTTCACGGCGTCGATGAAGGCCTGTTTGTTGAACTCGCCGGGTTTCGCGGCGTTCATCTTCTCCGTGTTGGCGGCCTTGCCCTGGGCTTCTTTGTCGTCCGGGGGCGCGACCGCGGCGTCCTGCGCGGACCTCGACTCCGTGGCGGCGGGGGCATGGACGGACAGACGGGTCCGCTTCGCCGCGACATCCGCCTTCACTTTCCGGAACCCGGGGGCCTGGGCGGGGGACGGCTTGACCGGAGGGGTGTAGCGCTGGGCGACCAGACGGGACACCGCACGATTCCCCGCCGCACGCTGAAGACGCTGGAGACCGGGCGCACGAGGAAGGGGGACGCTCTCGCGGCGGGCGGCGTCCCCCGCGCGGTCGGGCCCGGGGGCGGAAGCGTCCTTGTCCGGAGTCGCCTTCATCCGTCCCCCCGCTACGAGTTCGCCCGCTCGCCGATTCCAGGGTGTGCGGGGCGACCACCCCGTACGCAGGACGGGCGGACCGCGTGCGGGGGCATCGTCCGGCGGCATGGTCGGCGTGCGGGCATTGCCTGATCGGGCAGCGGCCGGTGCACGGGAGGGCGGCCGAGCGTCCGTTCCCGGTGATCGCGGCTCTGACGAGAATTGCGGGCGTTCCCGGCCAAGGAGAGACTCATATGCCGTCGTACCTGTCCCCGGGCGTCTACGTCGAAGAGATCGAGTCCGGATCCCGGCCGATCGAAGGGGTGGGCACCTCGGTCACCGCCTTTGTCGGCTTCGCCCGGAAGGGACCGTTCGACGAGCCGACGCTGATCACCAACTGGAGCCAGTTCGTCAGCACGTTCGGCGACTTCGTCGACGGCACGTACCTGGCGTCGGCGGTGCAGGGGTTCTTCACCAACGGCGGCGGTGTCTGCTACGTGGTCCGCATCGACGACGGCTCCGAGCCCCTGGCGGACACGGACGCGGACGGGGACGACGGTGCCGTCGGCCGGCTGCCCGCGGGGTCCGAGACCCAGCTGGGGCCGTACGCGGTGAAGCCCCGCCCCGGAGCGGCCGGGCAGATCACCGTCGAGGTGACCGAGGCTGAGGCGGAGGACCCGCCCTCGGACGTCTTCCAGCTGATCGTGCGGCGGGACGGGCAGGTCGCGGAGACGTACCCGGGCGTGACCACCAAGCGCAGCAAGGACAACGTCGCCACCAAGGTGAACGCCACCTCGGAGCTCATCGAGATCCGCGAGACCGGACGCGGCGCCGCACCGGCCAGGCCCGAGCCGCAGAGCGTCACCCTGGCCCCCGCCGCGCCCGCCCCGAACGGCACCGGGACGCTGACGCCCGAGCTGTACGTCGGCGACCCCGACCGCCGTACCGGGGTCGGCGGGCTGGAGGCCGTCGAGCAGGTCACCACCGTCGCCGTACCGGACCTGATGAGCGCGTACCAGCGCGGGCTGCTGGACCTGGAGTCGGTCATCGCCGTCCAGCAGGGGATCATCAGCCATTGCGAGCTGATGGGCGACCGGGTCGCCATCCTCGACCCGCCGCCGGGTCTCAGCCCGCAGCAGATCCGCACCTGGCGTACCGGCAGCGCCAACTTCGACTCCAAGTACGCCACGCTCTACTACCCCTGGATCCGGGTGGCGGACACCGCCTCGGGCAGGGCCCGGCTCGTACCGCCGAGCGGCCACATCGCCGGGGTCTGGGCGCGGAACGACGAGTCGCGCGGGGTGCACAAGGCGCCCGCCAACGAGGTCGTACGCGGGGCGGTCGCCCTCCAGACCCAGCTCACCAAGGGCGAGCACGACCAGCTCAACCCGATCGGGCTGAACTGCATCCGCTCCTTCCCCGGGCGCGGCATCAGGGTCTGGGGCGCCCGCACCCTGGCCTCCGACCCGGCCTGGCGGTACCTGAACGTACGACGGCTCTTCAACTACCTGGAGGAGTCGATCCTCACCGGCACCCAGTGGGTCGTCTTCGAACCGAACGACGACGCCCTGTGGGCCCGTATCCGGCGCACCGTCTCGGCGTTCCTGGTCAACGAGTGGCGCAAGGGGGCGCTGTTCGGGCTCACCCCGGAAGAGGCGTTCTACGTCAAGTGCGACCGCGAGACCAACCCGCCGGAGAGCATCGACGCCGGGCAGGTCATCTGCGAGATCGGGGTGGCGCCGGTCCGGCCGGCCGAGTTCGTCGTCTTCCGGCTCTCCCAGCTGACCGGCGGCACCGGCGGCGTCGACGAGTAGCGCGTAACAGCGGAATGAGCGGCCAGAGCGGCAAGAGCGGTAAAGGAGCCTGTTGTGCCACTTCCCGATCTCGACAGCACCGTCGGGGCCTCGTTCGGCCTCGAGTTCGACAGCGTCGTCATCAAGCAGATCACCGAGGTCAGTGGTCTGAAGATGGAGCAGGACGTCATCGAGCTGAAGCAGAACACCGCCGACGGCCGTTACGCCATCAAGAAGCTCCCCGGCAGGCCGAAGGCCGGTGAGGTGACCGTGACGCGTGGGCTCACCGAGGACAGCAGCTTCGAACGGTGGATCAAGGACTCCCGGTTCGGCCGGATGACCACGGCCCGGCGCAACGGGGCGGTCATCGTGTACGACCACGAGGGCATCGCGATCAAGCGGTACAAGCTCATCAACGCCTGGCCGAAGTCCCTGGAGATCGGCACGCTCAAGGCCGGTGACACCTCGGTGCTGACGGAGAAGCTCGCGATCACCTACGAGAGCATGGAACTCGACTGATGCGACGCACGGCACCGGCGGAGGAGCGGGAACGGCCGGACGCGCATCCGGCGAACGGCCGACGGGAGCCGCTCCGTACCGAGTTCACCTTCGAACTGCCGCGCGGCTACGTCGACGAGGCGGGCGTCGTGCACTACACGGGAGTGATGCGGCTGGCGACGGCGCGGGACGAGCTCGTGCCGCTGCGGGACGACCGGGTGCGGGAGAACTCCGCGTATCTGTCCGTCGTACTGATCTCCCGGGTGGTCACCCGGATCGGCACGATCGACGACATCCACCCCGGCATCATCGAGGACCTCTTCGCCTCCGACCTGGCCTTTCTCCAGGACTTCTACCGGCGGATCAACGCCGAGGGCCACACCCGCGCCGCCGTCTCCTGCCCGGCCTGCAAGGAGGAGTTCGCGGTGAATCTCGCCGGTGGCCGCCTGGGGGAATCGTGACGTACGCGGCCGACCTGCTCTACGAGGAGGTCGCGTACCTCGCCTACCACTTCCACTGGCCGCTCGACGAGCTGCTGGATCTGGAACACCCGGAACGTCTGAGGTTCGTCGCACAGATCGCTCGCCTCAACGGGCAGTAGCGGACAGCGCAGTGAGCGGGAAAGGGCGGGAGAGTCCATGGGCCTGATGTCCTGGCTGCGCGGTGGCGGACGTACGGCGGATACGGGTACGGGTTCGGGTTCGGGTACGGGTGCCGACGCGGGCACGGGCGGTGTGGTGCGTGAGCGTGTCGACCTTTCCGAACTTCCGCCGATCCAGCGGACGTTGGGGGCACAGGATCTGGTGATCGATCCGGCCGGGTTCCAGGGGTCGCTCTCCACCCGGCAGGACGCCTCGCTCGGTACGCCGCTCGGGCATCTGGTCAGCCCGCAGGCGCCGACCGGGCTGGTGCGCGGGGTTGCGGAACCGGCGCCTCCGGCGGCGCCGGCCGTTCCTGCGGCGGTGCAGCGGGCCGTGGAGCTGCCGGTCCGGCCCCGGGGGCCGCTGCCGCCGGCGGTGTCCGTGCAGCGGGTGGTCCCGGGCGAGGGGCCCGGGATGACCTCGGCCAAGGGAGCGCCGGAGGCGGAACTTCCGGTACGTCGGCTGGTGGGCGAGCAGCCGTTGGCGGCGGTGGCGGTGGAGGTGCCCGAGCCGGAGGCGGGGCCGGGGGCGGGGCCGGGGGCGGTGTCGTTCCCGGGTGTGGATGTGCCCGTTCAGCGGGCGGTGGGGCCCGGGGCCGGTGTGCCCCGGCGTGCGCCCGGGCTCGGGGCGCCGATGTCCGGGCTGCCGCCGACGGCCCAGCGGCGGCCCGCCGCCGACGTTCCGGCCGCGGTGGACGGGCCGGATCCGGCGGCCCAGGGGCCCGTGGACAGTGGTGACGGGGGCCTCGGGATGCCCCGGGACGCTCAGGGGGCCGGGACCCCGGAACCGGCGGGCGGGTCCGACGCGCCCACCGCCCCGCTGCTCGGGGACTCGCCCCTGCTGCCTTCCGACGCGCCGGACCCCGGCGACCCCGGCCCCGGTCCCGCACCCGTCGGCCCCGCGTCCGTCGGCCCCGCACCGGCGGTGCAGCGCACCCCCGTCGTACCGCAGCAGCCCCTGGCACCGCCCCCCGCCCCCGAGCCGGTCGCGCCCCTGCTCGCCGCGCGGCCCCTGGAGCTCCAAAACGGGCCGGACGCGGGCTCCTCCGCCGTACAGCGCTCCGCCACGGGCGGGGTGGAGCCGTCACCGCCCGCCGGTCCGGGGCCGACGCCTCCCGGAGCGGAGAGCGGGAACGCCCCCGGCGCCGTGGACGCCGTACCCGTGCGCTGGACGCCCGCCGGGCCGGGGGCGGCGTCGCTGCCCGAGGTCACCCCGGGCGCACCGGCGTCGCTGCAACGTACCGGCGCGGCCCCGCAGCCCGCGCCGCCGGGAGCACCACCGCCCCGCCCCCCGCTCCCCGGCCTGCAACGCCGGACGGCCGGTGGTCCCCCGGTGCCGCGTTCGTTGTCGCGTTCCGCCGGACCGGGCGCGCCGTCCGGCGGCGACGGGCCCGCCGCGCCGTCGTTCACCACGGCGGGCGCGGTCGCCCTCGCGGCCGGGGTGGCGCAGCGGGCGGCCGACGGCAGCGTCGTCTTCGGGCCGCCGCCACCGGCGTACGCCTCCCCCGTCGTCCAGCGCGAGACGGTGACCGAGGAGCCGCCGCCACCCGACCCGCCCCAGGACACCGCCCCCGAAAGCCACGAACCCGAACCCGGACCCGGACCGGAGCCCGGACCCGGACCGGGAGCGGAGACGGCCGCCGCGCCGGGCGGACCGGCGGGAGCGGCCGGTCCCGGCGGCGCACCCGTCGTCACCGACGAACTCGTACGGGCCCTGTACCCGCCGCTCAGCAGGCTCTTCAAGGCTGATCTGCGGCTGGAACGAGAACGGGCGGGATTCCTCATCAACACCCGGCACTGATCAACACCCGGCACTGGTCAACACCCGAACCCGACGACACCCGAACCCGACAACACCCGGCACTGACACAGCACAGGAAAACGAGAGGTACGTGCCATGGCCACCGCCCAGGACAACGATCCCGCCGTCAGCGTCTGCTTCGTCGTCACGATCGACGACATCGAGCTCGGGTCGTTCAACACATGCGACGGGCTGGGCTGCGAAGTGGTGCTCGAAACCCGGGAGGAGGGCGGGAACAACGGGCATCTGTGGCAGCTGCCGACCCGCCTGAAGTACTCGAACGTCAAGCTGTCCCGGCCGCTCACCAAGGAGACCGAGAAGGTGGCGCGCTGGTTCGCCACCATGACGACCGGGTTCAGCCGGAAGACCGCACACATCGAGGCGCGGACCGGGGACGGGACGAAGGTGGCCCAGTGGGGGCTGCTGGAGGTCGTGCCCGTCCGCTGGACCGGCCCGTCCTTCTCCCCGGAATCGCCCAAGGTCGCGATGGAGACGATCGAGATCGCCCACCACGGCTACATGATGGAGGGCTGAGCGTCGTGAGCGGTGCCGGTCCCATCGCCTTCAGCGCCGCCGGTACGTCCGGGGCCTCGGCCGCGAGGGCCGGAAAGGGCGGCTCGGCCAGGCCCAAGCTGGAGCACGCCTATCTGGAGCTGCGGACCCCGCCGACCGGCGGCGGCCTCACCCCCGGCGGCCCGTGCGGGCGGATCGACTTCCAGTTCAACCCCAAGGAGCTCAGCCTCACCAAGGCGGCCTCCTGGAAACGGAGCACGGCCAAGGGCGCCAAGAGCTCCGGCCCGCCGGAGTACCAGGGCTCGCAGCCCAGCAAGCTCACCGTGGAGATGTTCTTCGACGCCAGCGACACCCAGGACACCCGGGTGGTGACCTCCGTCGAGCAGCTCTTCGCCTGCTGCGTACCGACCAACGAGACCCGCCAGCAGCAGCGTTCCTCGCCGCCGTGGGTGGTCTTCCACTGGGGCGGGCTGACCGGGTTCCCCGGCTATGTGAGCCAAGTGCAGGCGAAGTACACCCTGTTCACCACGTCGGGCGTGCCGATCCGGGCCGTCTGCCAGGTGACGATGGAGGAGATCAGCGGCGACACCCCGGGCCAGAACCCGACCTCCGGCGCGCTGGCCGCCCGCCGGGTGCACCGGCTGGACGCGGGGGACTCGCTGCCCTCGCTCGCGCAGCGCGAGTACGGCGACCCGGCGGCCTGGCGGGTGATCGCCGAGGCGAACGGGATCGACGACCCGCTGCGGCTGGCCCCGGGACGGCAGCTGCTGCTCCCGGCGCTCGACGAGCTGAACCGGCTGGCGGAGAACCGGGACGGAGGGCGTCCCTGATGGCCGCGCAGCCGGGCGTCGCGACGGCGCTGATGGTGGAGTTCGGCGGCAGCCCGCTGCCCGCGAAGTTCGTGAACACGCTGGTCGAGGGGTACGTCGACGACAGCCGGACGCTGCCCGACCTGTTCCTCCTGAGGTTCCGCGACCCGGACCGGGTGCTGCTGGAGCAGACCGGGCTGAAGATCGGCACCGAGGCCCGGCTGCTGGCCCGCGCGGGCGGCGACTCGACGCCGAAGCCGCTGCTCAAGGGGGTCGTCACCGCGCTGGAGGTGGAACTGGACGAGACCGGCACCTTCACCGTCGTACGCGGACTCGACGAGTCGCACCGGCTGTTCCGGGGACGCCGGGTGGCCAGCTACCAGAACATGACGCTCGCCGACATCTGCGCCCAGGTCGCCCAGCGCGCCGGGCTGAAGCCGGGCACGGTCGACGTGGCCGGTCCGGTGCTGGAGCACATCGCCCAGCCGAACGTCACCGACTGGGAGTTCGTCCGGGACCTGGCCGAGGAGGCGGGCGCCCAGGCGTACGTACTCGACGGGCAGCTGCACATCACCCGGCCCGCCGAGGCGAGCGGCGCCCCGGACGGTTCGGCGCGGGCGGACCGCAACCCGCTGGTCCTGGAGATGGGGAGCAACCTGCTCCGCTGCCGGGCCGGGGTGTCCTCCGCCGAGCAGGTCTCCGAGGTGGAGGTGCGCGGCTGGGACGTGAAGGCCAAACAGCCGCTGGTCGGGCGCGCCCCGGCCGGCAGGTCGGCCACGCTGGAGCTGGGGGTGAGCGCCGCCGAGGTGTCCGCCCCGTTCGGCGAGGCCCGGTTCGTGGTCACCGACGCGGCGTACGGGGCGCAGGCGCAGGTGGACCAGGCGGCGAAGGCGCTGGCCGAGCGGATCGCCGGGTCGTTCGCGGAGCTGGAGGCGGTGATCCGGGGGAACCCGGAGGTGCGGGCCGGGAGCGCGGTGGCGCTCAACGCGGTGGGGGCGCCGTTCGAGGGCCGGTACACGGTCACGTCCTCGCGGCACGTCTTCGACCCGGTGCGCGGCTACGAGACCTGGCTGACGGTCTCCGGCCAGCAGGAGCGCTCCCTGTTCGGGCTGACCGGGGGCGGGCCGGGCGCGGGCGGCTCCGGAACCGGCTCCGGCGGTGGTTCGCGGTGCGCGGGGCTGGTCAGCGGGACGGTCACGGACACCCAGGACCCGGAGGGCTCGGGGCGGGTCAAGGTGCGGTTCCCGTGGCTGTCGGACGAGTACGCGAGCGACTGGGCGCGCACCGCGCAGTCGGGCGGGACGGGCGGCGGCGACGCGTTCATCCCGGAGGTCGGCGACGAGGTGCTGGTGGGCTTCGAGCACGGTCACCTGGACCGGCCGTACGTCCTGGCCGGGCTCTACAACGGGAAGGACCGGCCGTCCCAGGGCAGCGGAAGCGGCGGAAGCGGGGGAAACGGGGGAAACGGGGGAAACGGGGGAACGGGCGGCGGAGGCGGCGGGATCGTCGGCGCGGTGACCGCGGCCGCCACCGGCGCGCCGGCCCCTTCCGGCGCACCGGCCTCCTCCGCCCCCTCCGCGGACGCCCCCGGCGGCTCGCTCGTCGACCCGACCAGCGGCGCCGTGAACCGCCGCGCCGTCGCCACCAGGAGCGGCAACCAGCTGGAGATCCTGGACGACGCCAACGGGCCGCAGGGCGTCCGGCTGCTCACCGGGGACGGAAAGCTGAAGATCGACCTGGACCGCAGGGGCACCGTCATCCGCGTCCACAGCGACGGCAGCGTGACCATCGAGGCCAAGCAGCAGGTGTCCATCAGGGCGGAGCGCGGCGTCGCGCTCGACGGCGGCCGGGGAGCCCTCGAACTGAGCGGCGACAGCGTCACGTTGAAGTCCCGCAGCGGAGTGAGCGTCGACGGCGGGAACGGCGAGGTCACGCTCGCCACCGGCGGCACGGTCGAGGTGCGTGGCGCCCAGGTCACGGTGGACGGCACCCAGCGCACCGAGGTCAAGGGCGGCTCCTCGCTCTCCATCAACGCCCCCATGGTGAAGATCAATTGACCGTTCCGGCGACCGGCCGCCCCAACCGCACCAACCGAACCAACCGCACCGACCGAACCGAGAGGAACGGACCCCATGTCAGCAGTCGCGGCCGCAGCCGCCCGGGTCGGCGACCCCACCGGACACCCCGGCACGGTCGGGCCCCCCGGCGTCCCGACCGTGCTGATCGGCGGGCTCCCCGCCGCCACGGTCGGCACCCCGCACCTGTGCGCCTCGCCGCCGCCCGCGGTGCACCCGCCGTCCGCGATCGTGCCGCCCGGCAGCACCACGGTGCTGATCGGCGGGTTCCCCGCCGCCCGGGTCGGCGACCGGGCCGCCTGCGGCGCACCGATCGTGTCCGGGTGCCCGACCGTGCTGATCGGCGGCTGAACGGCATGCGGATCGGTGGGCGCGGCGGCACGCGGGACGACACACGAATCGGCACGCGGGACGACACACGAATCGGCGTGCGTAACGGCACGCGGGACGGCACATGCGGCGGCATCCGCGGCGGCGTGCGCGACGGCACGCGAACCGGTGTCCGCAACGGCATGCGAAATGGTCCGGAGAGCGGCGCGGGAACCGGAGGCTGACCACCGTGGGACAGGAATTCATCGGCGCGGGCTGGGCCTTCCCGCCGCGCACCGACGCCACCGGCTCCATCGCCCTGGTGCGCGGCGAGCACGAGCTGGAGGAGTCGATCCGGCTGATCCTCGCCACGTCACCGGGTGAACGCCCGATGCGCCCGGAGTTCGGCTGCGCCGTCAACGACTACGTGTTCGCCCCGGCGGACGCGGGCACCGCCGGACAGCTCGCCTACGAGGTACGGCTCGCGCTCGACCGGTGGGAGCCCCGGATCGAGGTCACCGAGGTCGTCGTCCGGTTCGACGAGGTCGACAACGGGGTCCTGTACATCGACATCGGCTACACCGTCCGGGGCGCCAACGACCCCCGGAACCTGGTCTTCCCGTTCTATGTGATCCCGCAGCACGAGGATCTCGCGATCCCCCGGCACGAGGAGGTGGACGGCGCGTGACGCTGCCCAGCCCGCATCTGGACGACCGCCGTTTCCAGGGCCTGGTGGACGAGGCGAAACGGCTCGTCCAGCAGCGCTGCCCCGAGTGGACCGACCACAACGTGTCGGACCCCGGCGTGACTCTCATCGAGGCCTTCGCGACCATGGTCGACCAGCTCGTCTACCGGGTGAACCGGGTCCCGGAGAAGAGCTATCTGACCTTCCTCGACCTGATCGGCGTCCGCCTCCACCCGCCCACCGCCGCCCGCGCCGACGTGACGTTCCGGCTCTCCGCCCCCCAGCCCGAACCGGTACGGGTCAGGGCCGGTACGGAGGTCGCGACCGTACGCACGGAGACCGAGGAGGCCGTGGTCTTCACGACCGTGGACGAACTGTCCATCGCTCCCTGCGAGTTCGCCCACCTGGCGGCCTGGCCGACGTCCGGGGACGCCGTCGACCGCACCGAGGAACTGAACCTCGGCCGGCCCGTGCCCTGCTTCGGCACCACTCCCACGCCCGGTGACGCCCTCTACGTCGGACTGTCCGGGGCCGTCCCCGCCGGGGTCGTCGTGCTGCGGCTGGACTGCTCGGTCGAGGGCGTCGGCGTGGACCCGCTGCGCCCGCCGCTGGTCTGGGAGGCCTGGGACGGCACCGCCTGGGTGGCCTGCGAGACCGAGAAGGACGACACCGGCGGCTTCAACCGGTCCGGCGACCTGATCCTGCACCTGCCGCAGGGCCACACCCCCGCCGTCGTGGTGCGCCGCACCGGCGGCTGGCTGCGCTGCCGCCTGGTGGAGGCGGCCCCCGGGCAGCCCACCTACATGGCGTCCCCGGTGGTCCGCCGGATCACCGCGTTCACGATCGGCGCGACGGTCGGGGCGGTGCACGCCGAGACCGTGACCGACGAGGTGCTCGGCCCCGCCGAGGGCGTACCCGGTCAGAGCTTCACGGTGAGCCGGCCGCCGGTGGTGCCCGGGGAGTTCGTCGTCGAGGTCGCCGACCCGGCGGGCGGGGCACAGGGCACGGAGTGGACCCGGGTCGACGACTTCGCGCACTCCGGCCCCGAGGACCGGCACATCACCCTCGACCCCAACTCGGGCCGGGTCGAGTTCGGCCCCGCGGTACGGGAACGGGACGGCTCGATCCGCTACTACGGCAAGGTGCCGCCGAAGGGTGCCGCGGTCCGGGTCCGCTCGTACCGCACCGGCGGCGGGCTGCGCGGCAACGTGGCCCGCTCCACCCTCCGGGTGCTGCGCAGCGCCATCCCGTACGTGGCCCGGGTGGAGAACCGCCGCCCGGCCCTCGGCGGGGTCGACGGCGAGACG
The DNA here is from genome assembly GCF_042262625.1 of Streptomyces sp. NPDC056347. NCBI lineage: Bacteria > Bacillati > Actinomycetota > Actinomycetes > Kitasatosporales > Streptomycetaceae > Streptomyces > Streptomyces sp. NPDC056347. Next base: position 10,850 of record NZ_JBHJQP010000039.1, read on the forward strand.
GTGGAGAGCGCCCGGGTGCGTGGCCCGATGACGCTGCGCACCCTGCACCGGGCCGTCGTCCCGCACGACTACGAACTGCTCGCCCGCGAGGTGGCGCCCGACGCGGCCCGGGTGCAGTGCATCGCGGCCGGCCAGGACGCGGACGTCGAGGCGGGCGGGGTGCGGCTGCTGATCGTGCCGGCCGGGCGCAGCGACGAGCAGGGCCGGATCGAGTTCGACGAGCTGATCCCGCCGGAGCACACCCTCGCGCTGATCGCGGGCCACCTGGAGGAACGGCGGCCCATCGGCGCCCGGCTGGTCGTCGAACGGCCCTTCTACCAGGGGGTGACCGTGGTCGCCTCGGTCCAGGCGCGGCGCGGTGCCGTGCCGGAGCGGGTCCGCGAGGAGGCGCTGACCGCGCTCTACAGCTACTTCAACCCGCTGAGCGGCGGGCCGGGCGGCGACGGCTGGCCCTTCGGCCGGCCGGTCCAGTCGGGCGAGGCGTTCGCCGTGCTCCAGCAGGTGCCGGGCGTGGACCTGGTGGAGGACGTACGCCTCTTCCCCGCCGACCCGGTCAACGGGCAGCGCGGCGAACCCACCACCAAGATCGCCCTGGACCGGCACGCGCTGGTCTTCAGCTACGAGCACCAGCTCCGGGTACGGGAGGCCTGACCGCCATGCGCACAGCCGTGACCGGACTGCCGACCCCGCACCCGCTGATCGAACAGCTCCCCGCGGTCTACCTGGAGCAGGACTTCCTGCGCAGGTTCCTGGAGGCGCTCGACGACGTGCTCGCCCCGGTACTGCTCTCCATCGACAACCTGCCCGCCCACCTCGACCCGCGCAGCGCGCCCGAGGACTTCCTGACCTGGCTGGCCCAGTGGGTGGCCGCCGACACCCGCGCCGACCACCCGATGGAGCGGCGGCGGGAGACGGTGCGGGGCGCGGTGGAGCGGCACAGCAGGCGCGGCACCCGGCGCGGGCTCGCGGAGGCGGTGCTGCTGGAGACCGGGATCGAGCCGGAGATCGCGGAGAGCGGCGGCACGGCGTGGTCGACGACGCCGCACACCCGGCTCCCCGGCGGTCCGCGCCCGTGGGTCACGGTCCGGGTCCGGCCCACCCAGCCGTACCAGATCGACCGGGTGCGGCTGGAGGAGCTGATCCGTACGGAGATCCCGGCGCATGTGGGCTTCGACCTGGAGGTCCTGTGATCTGCGGGACGTGCGGCCAGAACAACGCGCCGGGGACGCAGTTCTGCACCTCGTGCCGGTCGTTCCTGGAGTGGGAGGAACCGCCGTCGAGCGGTACGCCCACGAACACGAACACGCGTACGGATGCGGATGCGAGCGGTACGCCGACGGCTCCTCCGGCGACTCCCGCCGCCGCACCCGTTCCGCCTGCTCCCGCGCCCGCACCCCCGGCGCCCCGGCCGTCCCCATCGCCCCCGCCCCCGCCCACGCCCCCGTCACCGTCCCCGCCGTCCCGGAGCGCCGCCGCGACGGCCGCGCCGCGGCGGCCCGGCGACGATCCGGACACCCCGGTCCCGGGCCCCGAGGCGCTCCCCGCCGTGCCGGACCGGCCCGCCCCCGCACCCCCGGGCCCGCCGCCCGCCCCGCCCGTGCGCTGCCCCGGCTGCCGTACGGAGAACGCCCCGGACCGCACCCTGTGCGTCCACTGCGGGCTGCTCCTGGACCCGGGGCCGCCGCCCGAGGTCCGGCCGCCCTGGTGGCGCAGGATCCTGCGCAGGCGGCCGCGCCGGGCACCCCTCGCGGGCACCCGGCCCAAGCGGCGGCTGTGGCGCCGGCCCGGGCTGACGCTGCCGATCGTGCTGGTCGTGCTGGCGGCTGGGGTCTGGTTCGCGCTGCCGCACGTGTCCGGCTGGCTCGGCCTCGCCAAGGACGAGACCGGGACGCCGGAGGCCGTGCCGCCCACCCGGTTCCGGGCCTCCAGCCGGGCCGCCGGGCACCCGGCGGGCGCGGCCTTCGACGGCTTCACCAACCGCTACTGGGCGCCCGCCGACGACGGACCCGACACCGGGCGGGGGCAGTATCTGGAGTGCGACTTCGAGCAGCCGGTACGGGTGCTGAAACTGGTGGTCTTCCCGGGCGTCTCGTCGAAGATGGACGAATTCCTGACCCAGGCCCGCCCGGCCAGGATCACCGTCCGGCTCACCTCCGCCGACGGCACCAGCGTCAGCAGGAAGCTGCGGGTCAAGGACCAGCCGGGCCAGCAGACCTTCGACCTGCGCGGATCGGAGATCGTCCGGGCCCGGCTCACCACCGAGACCACGTACGGAGCGGGCCCCGACCGCCGGCTCGCCGTCGCCGAGGTCGAGTTCTTCGGCCGCAGGCCCTGACCTTGGACCGAACCGAACCGAACCGGATCAGACAGGACCGGACCTGACGGGACGCCGAGAAGGAGATCCGGCAGGGAGCCCCGAGAGGGAGTCCCGGGAGGAATCACTCCGAACGGCGCAGCGCCACCAGGCTGTCCGCCTGTGCGAGGCCGCTCTCCTCGACGACCTCGCGCACGCTCTGCGCCGCGCGCACCAGCGCGAACCGCGGCCGCCCGTCGGACCCGGTGCGGTAGCCGTACACGGCGGGCCGGGGCAGCGAGTTGTACGAGAAGTGCGTGGAGAAGTAGTACGCCCCGGTGTCGTACAGCGCCACCACGTCACCGGGCTCCACGGCCGGCAGCTCGGCCCCGGCCGCCGTGAGGTCCCCGGCGAAGCAGCAGGGCCCCGCGATGTCGACGGTCTCGGCCGGGCCCTCCTTCGGGCGGCCCGCCGGGTCGAAGACCCCCACCCGCAGCGGCCAGGACCCGGGCATGAACACGGTACGGGTCGCGACCTGGGCCCCCGCGTGGGTGATCGCGATCCGCCGGCCGCCCGCGGACTTCGTGTACTCGACGACCGTGCCGATCGTCCCGCTCTTGGCGAGCAGCGAGCGGCCGAACTCGGTGACCAGCGCGTACCGGCCGTCGAAGAGCCCCGGCACCGCCGCGCGGAGTCCGGCGGCGTAGTCGGCGTAGGTGGGACGGTCCTCCTCGTCACCGAAGTTGACGGGGAGTCCGCCGCCGATGTCGATGCCGGTGACCTGGGCGCGGCCCACCCGTTCGTTGATCCGCTCGGCCAGTTCGTAGGTGGCCCTCAGGCCCTCGGCGACGAGCGGCGGCGGGCAGCCCTGGGAGCCGACGTGGGCGTGCAGCCGGTCGAGCCAGGGGCGGCGCTCGAAGGCCTCGACCACCGCGTCGGCGGCGCCCGGGTCGCGCAGCGCGACGCCGAACTTGGAGGTCGCCGTCGCCGTGCTCATCGCGCCGATGGCCCCGGCCCCGACCTGCGGGTTCACCCGGATCCCGAGGGGGCCGGACGCCTCCCGGCCCGCGAGCAGCCGGTCCGCCCGCGCCAGCTCCTGGAAGTTGTCCAGGTTGACCGCGATGCCGTGGGCGAGCGCGAACTCCAGCTCCCCGGCCGTCTTCGCGGGGCTGTCGAAGACCAGCCGGTCGTACCCGAACCCGGCGGCCAGCGCCTGCTCCAGCTCACCGGGCGAGGCCACCTCGCACCCCATTCCCGCGTCCGCCAGCAGCCGCAGCACCGGCACCAGTCCGCAAGCCTTGGCCGCGAAGGTGTGCAGCACCGGGGCGGGCCCCTCGAACGCCCCGTTCAGCGCGTCCACCGCGGCCAGCACCCCGTCCACGTCCAGCAGCCCCACCACGGGCGCCTGCGGACCGAGCAGCCCCTCCTCGACGGCCCGCGCCAGCGCCGCCGTACGGCGCTCGGCGCGCGGCAGGACCGTAACCCCCGACGTCATGTCCACCACATCACCCCTTCGTCGTGTACCGACAGCTTCGGGGCGCGGGGGACCGTACGTCTTCGACCGACACGACGACACCCGGCCGGTTCCTTCGGCGTGCCGGACAACCGAACGATCAACCCGGGCGCGGCGGGTGCTTCGGCCGGGCCGCCAGCCGCAGCCCGATCTCCGCGAGGAGGCGTACGTCGGGGTCGGCCGGGTCGACGCCGAACAGCTCCCGGGCCCGCCGCAGCCGGTACCGCAGGGTGTTGGGGTGGACATGGAGGCGCCGGGCCGCCGCCCCGGCGTCGCAGGAGGCGTCCAGGTACGCGGCGACCGAGGCCCCGTACGCCGAACCGTGCGTCCGGTCGTGCTCGACCATCGCGTGCACCGGCCCCGACAGCGCGCCCCACAGCGGCTCCAGCCGGTCGAGGAGCCGCAGCGCCGACGTCCGGGCCACCACCTCGTGGTGCGCGGCCGCAGCCGACACCGCCCCGCCGTCAGCTGTCCGGGCGGCCCGCTCCCGCAGCGCCCGTACCACCAGCTCCGCCGCCTCCCGCGAGGCGGGCAGCTCCGCCGGGCCCGCCGCGACCGGCCCGGCGCCCGCGAACACCGCGCACCGGGTCACCGAACGCGCCGCCGCCAGCAGCGCGCGGGCCGGATCGCGCTCGCCGTCCCCGGCCGGGACCAGCACGTACAGCCGCCGCCCGGAGTGCGCCGTCGCACAGCCCGGCCGGTCCGCGGCGGCCCGCAGCGCGAGGACGTCCAGCACCCGCCGCCCGTCCGGTCCGCCGGCCCCCGTTCCCGCTTCGGCCACGACCACCGCGTAGGGCCGGTCCGCCGCGACCCCGGCCTCCGGCGCGGCCCCGACGTTGCCCCGCAGCAGCGCGTGCACCGCCTCCTCCCGGGCCCCGGCCGCGGCCCGGCCCCAGGTGCGGTGGTGTGCCAGATGCGGCACGGCGGCCCGGGCGGCGGTGCGCAGGGCGTCCGCCGCGTCCTCGGTGAGCGGCCGTCCGTCCGGTGCGGCCCAGAGGGTGCCGAGGACTTCGGAGCCCTCGCGCACCGCGACGGCCAGCCGCTCGGCGTACCGGCCGTCGGCGGGCAGCCGCACCACGTCGTCGGTGCTCCACAGGGTCTGGAGGAAGCCGCTCTCGCGGAGTTCCGCGACCCGCCAGCGCGGCACCTCCTGGCCCAGGATCGTCAGCCGCCGCATCGGATCGGGCTCGTGGTCGAGGCGCGAGTAGGCCAGCACCCGGGACTGCGGGTCCTCGATCGTGATGGCCCCGCCGACCAGGTCCGCGACCGTGTTGGCCAGCCCGGACAGGTCGCCGGGCCGCAGCCCCACCACCGGGGAGTCCGTGCCGCGCGTACCGGACGGGGCACGGTGCGAGGCGAGCGCGGTCCGCAGCCGCCCGAGCACCTCCGTCCAGCCCCGCTCCGGCCGCCGGGACAGCAGCGCGGTACGCCCCAAGGCCGCCGCCTCCAGCAGCTCCGGCCCGGGGTCCCGGCCGCCCCGCCGCATCACGACGGCCGTGGCCCCGGTCAGGTCGGCGGCGCGCAGGACGTCCACCGCCCCGGGCGAGCCGAGCTCCACGCCGACCGCGAGGAGGACCAGCCCGGCGGTGCCGTACGGGAGCGGCTCCTCACCGGGGTCGTGCAGGGCCACGCCGGTGACCGGTATGGAGGTGGAGCGGGGGGCGACGACGACGTCGAGCGTCCCGGGGGCGACCAGGGCGAGCAGCTGCCCCAGCGAGGGGCCGGGACTGGTGCCGGAGCCGGTGCCGGTATCCGTGTCGGCGGTGCTGGAATCGAAGCCGGCTTCGGTGTCGGTGTCGGTGTCGGTGTCGGTGTCGGCTTCGGCGTCGGCTTCGGCGTCGGCTTCGGTGTCGTCCCGGTCCGGTTCGTGCGTCGGCATCCGCATCCGCCCATCATGGCGGGCGGACGCCGTCCGGGGCCTACGGGCGGCGGAGCCCGTCGAAGGCGACCTCCAGGTGCCGGGGCCCGCGCAGCACCGCGTTCTGCCGGTACGGCGGCGGGTCCGCCACCAGGCGGGGGCCGTCGAGCCGGGTGGCGAGTTCGGTCAGGGCGAGCTGCGCCTCCAGCCGGGCCAGGGGCGCGCCGAAGCAGGTGTGGATGCCGCTGCCGAAGCCGAGGTGCTGGATGTCCTTCCGGTCGGGGTCGAAGCGGTCCGGATCGGGGAACCGCCGTGGGTCGCGGTTGCCGGAGGCCAGTACGAGCCAGACCCCGGCCCCTCTGGGGATGGTGGTGCCCGCGATGTCGATGTCCGCGAGGGTGGTGCGCTGCGGGAGCAGCTGCACGGGCGGTTCGAAGCGGAGCAACTCCTCCACGACGGGCACGGCCAGCCCGGGGTCCTCGCGCAGCCGGTCCAGGACCTCGGGGTGGCGCAGCAGGGTGAGGGTGCCGTTGGTGATGAGGTTGACCGTGGTCTCGTGGCCGGCGATCAGGAGCAGGGCGGCGGTGCTCAGCACCTCGGGCCGGGTCATCCGCCCGTCCGGCCCGTCCCCGGTGACCAGTGCGGACAGCATGTCGTCGCCGGGGGCGGCGGCGCGTTCGTCGAGCAGCCCGTTCAGGTAGAGCCCCAGCTCGGTGCGGGCCTGCCGGGTGAGGCGGAACCGTTCGCCCGGGTCCCCGCGGGGGTCCGGGTCGAGCCCGGCGGCGATGGTGTCGGCCCAGGAGTGGAAGCGCGCCTCGTCCGCGCGCGGGATGCCCAGCAGCCGGCAGATCACGGTGACGGGAAACGGGTACGCGAAGTCGTCGACGATGTCGGCCTGCCCGCGCCCGGCGAAGCCGTCGACGAGCCCGGCGACGATCCGGGCCAGCTCGCCCCGCATGTTGTGCACCCGCCGGGGCGTCTCGGGCGGCCCGAACGGGCGCATCGTCATCCGGCGCAGCCGGTCGTGCTCGGGCGGGTCCAGCCGCAGGAAGGCGGGCGGCAGCGGCGAGTCCTCCTGCTCCTCCAGGAGGGTGCCGGAGGCGCTGGGGGAGAGGTTGCGGGTGTCGGAGCTGAGCCGCGGGTCGTGCAGCAGGCTCTTGATCTCCCAGTAGGTGCTGACGACGAACAGGTCGTCGCCGTCCTGGAGCACCGGGGTCCGGCGCAGCTCGGCGTAGAGGGGGTACGGGTCGGCGCGGCTGCCGTAGTCGATGATCTGCCGCAGCAGCGTGCTGTTCGTCATGGTCGCGGGTCCTCGGGTCCTCGGGGGGTGCTCGCGGGGCGGGCCGTGGCGGGTTGTGGCGGGCCGGGTCAGGCCCGGGCGGGGGTGAAGGTGATCCGCTGCTCGGTCGGCGCGTAGCCGCTGACGGTCACGGACGGTCCGTGGGTGGGCAGGGAGGGGTCCGGGAACTCGGCCGGTACCGGCCGCAGCCCTTCCGGACGGCGGTCCACCGAGGCGTAGTCCGGCGGGAAGGGCGCGGCCGAGCGGATCTGCTGCTCGTAGAACCCCAGCCACTTCGTCTGGTCGAACGAGACCGCGGCGATCACCCGGCCCTGGTATCCGTACACCCCGGTGAAGCGGTGGTCGGCGAGCGAGCCCTGGGCGACGATGATCTCCTCGCCCAGCGACGGGACGCCGACCGACTTGATGTTGACGCCGAACTGGGCGGACCAGAAGGCCGGGACCCACAGGTGCGGGCGGCGTTCGGAGCTGCTGCTGATCATGTTGTGCGCGGCGGTCGCGGCCTGCTCGACGGCGTTGCCCCAGTGCTCCAGGGAGAGGAACTGGTAGCCGAAGAGGGCGTGCGGCGACCGTGCGACGTCCCCGGCGACGAAGACGTCGTCGGTCACGATGCCCCGTACGTCGAAGGCCCGGCACCCCGCGTCGCAGGCGATCCCGCGCGGACCGGCGGCCAGGCCGGACCCGGCCAGCCACTCGGTGTTGCGGGTCGCGCCCAGGGCGATGACGGCGATGTCCGTGTCGAGGGCGGTGCCGTCGGAGAGGTGGGCGCGCCGCAGCCGCCCCGCCGGGTCGCCCTCCAGACCGGTGACCATGATCCCGCAGCGCAGGTCCACCCCGTGCGCCCGCTGGAGCTCCGCCGCGACCCGGCCGACCACTCCGCCGAGGGCGCCCACCAGGGGCGCCGCCCCGCGCTCGGCGACGGTCACCGGGAGTCCGCGCTCACGGCAGGCCGAGGCGATCTCCGAACCGGTGAAGCCCGCGCCGATGACGAGCACCCGGCGCGGTGAGGCCGCCAGCCGTCTGCGGAGCCGGGCCGCGTCGTCCCGGGTGCGCAGTACGAAGACCCCGTCCAGCTCGGCCTCCGCCCGGTGCGGCCAGGGCCGGGCCCGTACCCCGGTCGCGATCAGCAGCCGGTCGTAGGGCACCTCGTCGCCGTCGGCCAGCCGGACCAGCCGGGCCGCCATGTCGAGCCCGGTGGCGGCGGTGCCCAGGCGCCAGGTCGCGTCGAGGCCGGGCTGCCGGGGCAGCTCGGTGTGGTCGGGCGAGGCGTGGCCCAGCAGGACCTGCTTGGAGAGCGGCGGCCGGTCGTACGGCTCGTGGGGCTCGTCCCCGATCAGCGTCAGCGAACCGGTGAATCCCTCGCTCCGCAGGGTCTCCGCCGCCCGCAGCCCCGCCAGGGAGGCTCCGACGATCACGATCCGCCCCTCGCGCCTCAGCCGCTCCGTCGCACTGTCACCGGACACCGGACGCCGCCCCCTCCGCCGTCCGGGGCTCCGGGTACTCCACCCGGATGGCCTGCACCGGGCAGGCGGCGGCGGCCCGCCGCACCTGCTCCTGCTGCGCCTCCTCGGCGTGCGGGTTGTACAGCAGCGCCTCCTCGCCGTGCATGCTGAACACATCGGGGGCCAGGAAGGCGCACTGCGCGTACCCCTGGCACCGGTTGAGATCGACGACAAGCCGCATCGGGCCCCGCCCTTCCGTTAGTACCTCAGCCCAGGCTGCGAGGCGGGCACCGGAAGCGCGACCACGGGCGGACCACTGGGGTCATCACCCGAACGAGCCCGAACGAGCCCGAACGAGCCCGAACGAGCCCGAACGAGCCCGGTGGCGGACGGCGGCGGACGGCAGCCCTCAGAGCGGGACGATGACGAGGGCGGTGTCGTCCCCGGTGCCCGTCGACGGCAGCAGGTCCGCCAGCAGGGCGTCGGCGAGGGCTTCGGCGCCGGCCCGGGCGTGGCGGCTCAGGGAGCCGGCCAGGCGGGCGAGGCCGGTGTCGATGTCCTCGCCGCGGCGTTCGACCAGGCCGTCGGTGTACAGCACGAGGAACCCGCCCTCGGTGAACGGTGCCGTGGCCTGCGACCAGGGGCCGTGGTCGAAGCGGGCGCCGAGCGGCGGGTCGGTGGCCCGGTCCAGGAACTCGACGGTGCCGTCGCTCCGCAGCAGGGCCGGTGGCAGGTGACCGGCGACGCTGTACGTGATGTGGTGGGTGTCCCAGTCGATGAGCGCGCTGGCCACCGTCGTGTTCTCGGCCCCCACGACGGAGTCGGCGTACAGCTCCAGGATCTCCAGGGCGCGGGCCGGGCCGCCGCAGGAGCGCGAGGCGGCACTCAGCGCGCTGCGCAGCTGCCCCATGACGGTGGCCGCGGACAGTCCGTGGCCGACCACGTCGCCCACCGCGACCCCGAGGCGGTCGCCCGGCAGCTCCACCAGGTCGTACCAGTCGCCCCCCACCTCCAGCGCGCCGACGGCGGGCCGGTAGCGCACGGCCACGGTGTGGCGTCCGACCACGCGCGGCGCGGGCAGCATCGCCTCCTGGAGGCTCAGCGCGACCGCGCGGGCCTGGATCAGTTCGGTGACGTCGGCCACCCGGTGCAGCAGCATCGCGACCCGTCCGTCCGTGCCCGGGACCGGGATGTTGGTGATGCTCCAGAAGCGCTCCTCCGCCGCCCGGGGCCGGACGGCGGAATCCGTCGGCTCGAACCGCTGCAACTCCATGGTCTCGGCCCTGCCGGTCCTCGCGACCCGGTGCAGGGACTCCCCGATGTTGCGCGCCACGACCGCGTTGGGGTGATTCGGCGTGTCGGCGTAGTCGTCGGGCATGTAGCGGCCGATCACGTCCTCGCGGTTGCGGCTGACCATGCGCAGCCACTGCTCGTTGACGTCCGCGAAGAACAGCTGCGGGGTCAGGAGGGCCACGGCCCCCGGAAGAGCCTGGAACACCGCCGTGTAGTCGATCTCCGGTTCCGCCATGACCGTCCCGCCTGGACGCAGTGAGACCCCACCTACACCTTGTCGGATGTGCGCGGCCCCCGCCTCCCGTACCGCGCCGCGGTCCGCCCCCCCGGGTGACCGTCGCGTACGGACAGCCGCCGCGGAACGGGTCGTCACTGGCGGAAGAGGAGGATGCTTCCGGGGTTCTCCAGTTTCGTCGCGGGCGCGCCGTTCCGGTCGCGCACATTGCCCTCGGAGTCGGTGGCGACGTAGACGGACTTGCCGTCCGGGCTCAGCGCGATGTCGCGGTAGCGGTTCCGCGCCTTCCACAGCGGGACGGCCCCGGCGACCTTCCGGCCCCCGTCGGTGAGCTTCAGCTGGTAGACCGTGCCGTCCTTGAGGGTGGTCATGAGGAGCGAGTCGCGCAGCCCGGCGATGCCACCGGTCCCCGGGTAGTACGTGATGCTGGAGTTGGCCACGGTCGGCCAGCAGAGGTAGATCAGTTCGCCGCACTTGGGATCGGCGAAGTCGTAGTCGGAGCCGACCGTCCCGAAGGTGCGGATCGGCTCGGTGAACCGTCCCTTCCAGTCGGTCTCCTTGTGCCGGGGCACCGACGCGGGCACCTCCAGGTCGCTGAACGTGAGGTCGGCGCACGGGGTCGGTGCGGACGCGGACCACGGACGGAACGCGTAGGCCTTGTCGTCCCGGTATCCCGCCACGCGGGGCCAGCCGTAGTTGGCGCCCTTCGTCAGGATGTTGACCTCGTCGTCGGTCTTGGGGCCCTGGTCGGTGCCGTACAGGGTGCCGTCCGGCCCGAAGTCCAGGCCCTGGGCATTGCGGAACCCGTAGGCCCACACGTGACTGCGTACGCCGCCGAGCACGGGGTTGTCCGCGGGGATCGAGCCGTTCTCCGGGTCCAGCCGCAGCGTCTTGCCGCGGTAGGCGGTCCAGTCCTTGGCCTCGATCTCTTCCGCGGTGGGCAGCGACTGCGCCCGGTTCGGCTCGCAGAAGTGCTGGAGCTGGTTGGCGCCCTGGTCGCCGATCGTGTAGTACAGCTTGCCGTCGGGGCCGTAGCGCAGCCGGGCGCTCTGGTGGTCGGTGCCCGATGCCAGGCCGCTGATCAGGTTCTTCGGACGCCCCAGCTTCCCGGTTCTGCTGTCGTAGGTGTAACGGTCGATCCTCAGCCGCTGGCTGACCTCGGCGTCCGAGGCGTTCGAGTCGTACGTGTACGAGACGTACACGTAATCGCGTCCCTTGTTCTTCAGCAGGTCCGGGTGGAGTGCCAGACCCAGCACACCGTCCTGGCCGCCCATGGTGTGCACGGCTTTCCGCGTCAGGTCGAGGACGGTGTTCTTCGCGCCCGTGTGCGGATCGACGCGTGTGACCTTCCTGCCGTTCTTCTCCGTGACCCACAGGAAGTCGTCGGGTCCCCAGACGAGCTCGTACGGATTGTCCAGGCCGGTGGCGACCACCTGCTTGGTGAATCCGTCGAAGGACGCGGCGCCCGTGGCGGTGTCGCTCTCGCCACCTGGGCCGCCCGCGCCCGCCTGGAAGAGCGCACTCTGTGTGACGCCGAGAATCAGAACGGCCGGTATGGCGGCCAGCGCGATGCGTATGCGCATGTGTCTACTCCCTTCGGCCCCCTCGGTCACAGTCACTCATCAGGACGTCCCGATCGCGATGTGTGTCCGTCGGTCGGGTGACGAGCCCTTCGGGCGGCAGCGGGACCACCCGGTGTTCAGAGCGTGAACTCCGCACCGTCCGGGAGTACTTCGATCCCGTGGGCGGACACCTGCGCACGGGCCGGGGAGGCGGGGTCGACCAGGGGGTTGGTGTTGTTGAGGTGGGTGTAGACACGACGGACGCCGGGATGGCCCGCGAGGCGGACCAGGGAGCCGTCCGCCCCGTGGACCGGCAGGTGTCCCATGGACGGCTGCCCGTGGCCGGACCACGTGCCGAGCCCGGAGCCCATCTCGTCGGCGGTGCAGAAGGTGCCGTCCACCAGGGCGCAGTCGGCTCCGGAGAGCAGGCGGTCCAGTGCGGGCGTCCAGGTGGCGAGGCAGGGGGCGTAGACGAGGGCGCTCCCCGAAGCGGCGTCCTCGATCCGGTACGCCGTCACCCAGCGGTCGTCGGGCGGCGCCGCGCCGACGTACCTCGGGGGCTTCGGGCCCACCGGGTGGCCGGTCACCCTGAGCCCGCCGGCCAGCGTGGTGCCGTCGGCGCCCGGAGCGTCCCGCCATTCCCAGGGGGCGTACCGGTCGCTCATGGTCCGCAGGGGCAGGGCGCCGGTCAGGGCCCCCATGACGGGCGCCGTGGCGTGGACGGTCAGCCCGGCGTGTCCGCGCAGGAGGGCGAGGCCGAGGACGTGATCGGCCTCGGCGTCGGTGAGCAGGACACCGCGCACCGGAGTGTCCCGGGGGCCCGGCCCGGCGGCGAGGCGGGGGGAGGCCAGCAGCTGCGTACGAAGGTCGGGAGAGGCGTTGAGCAGCCACCAGTTGCTGTCGTCCCCGCTGACCGCGACGCAGTCCTGGGTGCGGCAGGGCAGCCGGCCCGCACGGGCCGCCGCGCACCGGGCGCAGGCACAGTTCCACTGGGGCAGGCCGCCGCCCGCCGCCGTGCCGAGCAGGACGACCCTCATGGGGGCGGCGGGGTGCGCGTGGCCGGGTCACGCATCGTCGGGGTGCGCATGACGAAGGCCGGCCGCGCCACGGCGTCCTCGGTGAGGAGGGCGTCCACCAGCCCGCGGTGCGGTGACAGGGCGCAGACCGGATCGGTCGCCGCCGCGTCCCCCGTGAGCTGGAACGCCTGGCAGCGGCAGCCGCCGAAGTCGGTGTGGCGCTCGGGGCAGGTGCGGCACGGACCGGACATCCAGCCGGTGCCGCGGAACGCGTTGAACGCGTCGGAGTCGTACCAGATCCGGGCCAGCGGCCGGCGCAGTACGTTCTCCACGGGCAGCGTCGTGATCACATCGGCGGCCGGACAGGGCCGGACGTCACCCGTGGGCGTGACGGTGAGCTGCCGGCTGCCCCAGCCGTGCATGCAGGGCTTGGGCCGGTCGGCGTAGTAGTCGGCCACGACGTACACCAGTTCCGGCCCGTGGTCCGCGTATCGGGCGCGGGCCTCCTCGACGGTCCGCAGGGCGGCCGCCAGTTGGCGCGGCGTCGGCAGCAGGGCGCCGCGGTTGCGCAGTGCCCACCCGTAGTACTGGGTGTTGGCCAGCTCGACGCGGTTGGCGCCCAGGGCCGTGGCCAGTTCGATGATCTCGCCGATGCGGTCGATGTTCGCCCGGTGCAGGACCACGTTCACGGTGAGCGGCAGTCCCGCGGCCCGTACCGCCCGCGCGGCCAGCTGCTTCACGGCGTGCACCCGGGCACCGGCGATCCGGTCGGCCCGTGCGGGATCGGCGTCCTGCAGGGACAGCTGTACGTGGTCGATCCCGTGGTCCGCGAGATGCCGGGCCCGGTCGGCGGTGAGACCGACTCCGCTGGTCACCAGATTGACGTACGCGCCGAGGCCGCGGGCGTGGGCGGCCAGTTCGGGCAGGTCGTGCCGGGCCAGTGGCTCACCCCCGGAGAAGTGCATCTGCACGACCCCCAGCTCGTGGGCCTGGCTCAGCACGTCCCGCCACTGATCGGTGGTCAACTCAGCCGACCGGGCGGCAAGTTCCAGCGGATTGGAACAGTAGGGGCAGTGGAGGGGGCAGCGGTGGGTGAGCTCGGCCAGCAGGCCCAGCGGAGCCTCAGTCATCGAGACCCACCACGCGCCGCTCGGCGAGATCGGCCAGCAGCTCGGTGACGTCGTCGCCGCGCACCCCGGCGTACCGCTCCCGCAGAAGACCGGTGATCTGCGCGACGGTCCGTCTGCCGTCGCACAGGGCGAGCACGGCGGCCGCCGTCTCGTTCAGCACCAGGACGCCCTCGGGCAGCAGCGCCATGTCCGTGTCCCGGACGTGATCACGGGTCAGCCGTACGCCCGGCCGCAGCCGGGGCGACGCGGTGTTCGGGGAACTGGTCACCGCTGTGCCGCTTCCTTCGGGCCGGTGCCGCCGGAGTAGTAGTCCACGGTGTCGAGCACCGCCCACAGCACCTCGCACTTGAACGCGAGGGCACGCACGCACGCCTCCTGCTCGGCACGTGTCCGGGCGCTTCCCGCGACGAGGTCCAGCAAGGCCTGTCCCTCCGCCGTCACGACCTTGATCCGCGCGGTGAAGTACGCGAGGCCGTCCTCGGCCACCCACGGATAGTGCTGCCGCATCCGGTGCAGCCGGTGGGTGAGCAGCCCGGGGGAGAACAGCTCCGTGAGGCCCGAGGCCGCCGCCTCCAGCCAGGGGCGGCGCAGGGCGAAGCCGACGTAGGCGTCGACGGCGAACCTGACCCCGGGCAGGACCAGCCGTTCCGAGAGCACGTCGGCCCGGTCGAGACCGACCGCCTCGGCCAGCCGCAGCCACTTCTCGGCTCCGCCCGAGCGGGTGTCGGCGCCGTCGTGGTAGACGATTCTCGTCAGCCACTGCCGCCGTACCTCGGGCAGTGGACAGTTGGCGACGATCGCCGCGTCCTTCTGCGGCAGGCACCGCTGGTAGTACCAGCGGTTGGCCACCCACAGCCGGAGCTCCTCGGCGCTCAGCGCTCCGTCGTGCAGCCGCTGATGGAACGGGTGCCGGTCCCAGTAGCGGGACCCCAGGGCGCGCAGCGCGTCGGTGAACTCGGCGTTGCTCCAGAGGCGTTCGGTCTCGCAGGTCAAGGTCACAGCCATCGGCGCGCTGCCGTCCCTTCATCGCGTTGTTCCTGCCCGGTCGGCGGTCGGCGGTCGGCGGTCGCATCCGGCGAGCCCGGGCCCGCCGGATGCGACCGCCGACCGGGCGATCCGGGATTCGTCACCGTCAGGCACGACCGGCGTAGGCGGTTACCTCCATGGGGGTGTCGAACACCTGGTACACCGGGCGGGTCCACGTCCTTGCCACGGGACGAGCCGGGCGCCGCTCGCGCACGGGGCTCTGCGCACGGACACGAGGCTTCATGGTGGAACGCATGGGCACTCTCCTGCCTGGGGGAGGGGCGCGCGCCGGGCCGGGAGCCGAAGAGGAGCGTGGTGGAGCGGCCATGGGCCCGGCCTGTCGGTGACCTCGCCCGCAGGCAGGCCATCAGGTGTCGAGCAGGCCGGTCCCGGCCCGGCAACGCCGTACTGAGCAATCTAAGTCCGGCCCGTCGGCCCTGCACGTCGAGCGGCGCACGGACCCGTTCCGGCGCCCGCGGGGCCCATCTTGCCCCTCGGGCCGCGGCCTCGGGCCGCACCGACTGGCCCGCCTTCCGGGGCGAGGACGGGCACGTGCGGTCCCTGTCGTCCACCGCCTGGGAGCGCGCGGACTTCGTACGGGACCACCGGTACCGGTTCTGGGCGGCGGAAGCTCCCCGTGCCCGTACGGCTCAGCCCGCCCAGCGCCCGGACAGGAAGGTGACCGCGACGACCGCCGAGAGGGGCGCCGCCACCGCGAGGTAGGCCGTCGTCACGCGCGGCCTGCGCAGGCTCCAGGCCGCCAGCCCGGTCCACAGCGGCCACCACAGCAGCGTCGCGCGCGGCAGCGAGGTGTACCAGTACGAGGTGCCCAGCGCCCACAGGCTCAGCGCGATGTACACCGCCTCCGCCCAGCGCCGCCGCCTCAGCAGCACCCCGCACAGCACCAGCCCGACGACCATGGTGAGCAGTTCGGCCTGGCACATCAGGGCGTACCCGGTGGACTGGGAGTGCCCGAAGGCGGCGTGCCAGGTGTTCTGCCACGCCTCCCAGGGGGAGTGGAAGTCGCGGTACCAGCCTCGTTCCTCCGCGTGCTTCCAGGCCATCCAGTCGCCGGTGTGCGCGTGCAGGTACCAGCTCTGGAGCAGCGGCGGCAGGGCGGGCAGCGCCAGCCAGGGAGCCCGTCGCCAGTGGCCGGGGGCAGCGGCGGCGCGGGCGGTCGCCAGGAAGTGGACCGCCAGGGCCGCGGCGAGGAACAGCCCGCTGACCCGGACCGTGGTGGCCAGGCAGACGAGGACGGCCGCCCGCGCCCACTCCTGGCGCCGGGCGGCCAGCCAGGCGGGCAGCGCGAAGGCCAGGAAGAGCGCCTCGGTGTAACCGGCGGCGAGGAAGACCGCGCACGGCGACAGCAGGAAGAACAGCGCCGCCCGCGGCCCCGCCCCGCCCCGGGACGGGTGCGGCGGGTACGACCGGGCGATCCTCCCCAGGGCGAGCACGGCGACCCCGCCCGCGACGAACGAGATCAGCGCCCCGGCGGCGGGCCAGCTCGGCACGACGGTGTGCACCGCCCGCAGCAGGAACGGGAAGCCGGGGAAGAACGCCTCCCGGTTGTCCCAGCCCGCACTCCAGGGCCCCTGCCCGTCCGGGAAGTACCCGGACCGGGCTATGCGCAGGTAGTGCCACCAGTCCCAGCGCTCCCACGAGGAGAAGAACGAACCGGTGTACCGGGCCTTGCCGTCGTCGGCGAACAGCCACCGGGTGCAGTACGCGGTGGTCCACACCCCCACCCGGGTCAGCAGATACAGCCACAGCACCTCGCGGTCGGCCGCCCCGAGCCACGGCGCACGCTTCCCCCCGGCCTCTTCGGCCGCCACGGCCGTCGGGGACGCCGGACGCTCGCGCTGCCGGGGCGGGACCAAAAGACTCACGGCACATCTCCTGCCTTCGGGGGTGGGGGGGGGTTACGACGGCGGCAGGGTGGCGCTCCGGCTCGGGCCGTCCTGGCCACCCGGGCCGCCGGGCGCGTCCGACGGGCTGTCACCGCTGGTGGGCGTGTGCGTGGGAGGGGAGGTCCGCGGGGCCGTGGTCTGCGGCGGAGTGGTCTGCGGTGCAGTGGTCCGCGGCGGGCTGGTCGGCGGTGAGGTGGTCCGCGGCGAGGCGGGCGAGGAGGTCGACGGCGTGGGTATCGAGGGCGACGGGGAGGGCTTGGGCCGGGGCGAGGGCGTGGTGGCCGGCACGCTGGTGCCCGGACTGTCCGGCAGCAGCGAGACCACGGCCGCGCCCGTACCGGAGAAGACCAGGCAGGCCGCGACGGCCAGGCCCACCGTCCGGTTCCGCCGCACCCGCTCACCGCGCGCGGTGATGTACGAGGGCGGCGCCGACCGGGCACGGGACTGCCCGGCCGCGGCGGCCTCCTTGAACAAGGACCTCAGCGGGTCGTTGGGATCAGACACAGGGTCCCTCCTCGGTGCGCGGATCGTGCAGACGGTGGGAGAGAGTGGCCCGGCCCCGGGCCAGATGCGTCTTGACGGTGCTGGCCGCCAGGCCGGTCTCCGCGGCGATCTGTTCGACGGTCAGATCGCAGACGTAGTGCAGCGCCAGCGTCCGGCGCTGCTTGGGCGGCAGCCCCCGCAACGCCTCCACCAGCGCCACCGATTCGGTCCCGGGCGGCTCCGCGTGCGGCGGCGCGCCCCTGCGCAGCCAGGCGTCGGCCGCCCGCCTGCGCCCCCGCCACCGGCTGACCGCCAGCCGCCAGGCGACCGTACGGACCCACGCCTCGGGCTGCCCGTCACGGTCGAGCTGGCGCCGCCTGCTCCACCCCTTGACGAAGGCCTCCTGCACCACGTCCTGCGCCTCGTGCTGGTCGCCGAGCATCACGAACAGCTGCCCGGTCAGCCGGGCAGCCGTCTGCGCGTAGAACTCTTCGAACTCCTCGACGGTCAACAAAAAACTCCTGGCTCTCCCGTATCTCACCCCTCATACGCCCGGCCCCCACCATCCGGACGACACGAACCCCGAAAAACCGGAGTGACCCCGCTCACACCCTCACCGCCTCCCGCCCCGTTCCGGCCGACCAGCCGACCGGGTCGGCTCAGCCTCGCTCCGGTGCCACTTCCGCCGGCCGGGCGCCCCCGCCTCCGTCCTGGCTCCCAGCCGCGCGCAGCCGCCGGATGGCCGGCACCGCGAGCAGGAGCCCCGCGCAGACCAGCCCGAGCGCCGTGGCCAGCACCATCAGCGTGCGCTGCCCGGTCACCGAGGCCAGCGGACCGGCCAGCGAACGGCCCAGGGCCATGGAGAGCAGCGACCCGGCGACGTCGTACGTGTACACCCGGTTGAGCAGCTCGGCGGGGATCTGGGTCTGCACGGTGGTGGCCCAGATGACCGACCAGTACGCCAGGCCCGCACCGGCCAAGGCCCAGCCCGCCGACAGCACGACGACGCCGGGACCGAGCGCGGGCACGATCGGGTAGAGGGCGAACAGCGCCCAGCCCGCGGACCCGGCGGCCAGCGGCCGTTCGCTGCGCACCTTGATGGCGGCGATGCCGCCGAGCACCCCGCCCGCGCCGAAGGCGGCCATGCCGATGCCGAGCGCGGTGGACCCCAGGCCGTTCACGACGAGATCGGCCCCGACCGGCAGCGAGACACCGGCCACGAAGCACCCGTACAGCAAGAAGATCGAAATGACCCCCCACAGCCAGGTCCGGGACCTGAATTCCTGCCAGCCGGTGACCAGTTGGCGCAAGAAGGAGTCGGTCCTCGCGCCGTCGCCGGCGGACGGGCCCAGGCGCAGGGCGAAGAGGCACCCGGCGCTCAGCGCGTACGTTGCCGCGTAGACGGCGAAGACGGTGGCCGGGCCGGAGAGGCCGACCAGGAGTCCGGCGAGCGCCGGGCCGAGGACACCGGCCGCCGACTCCGCCACCCTGAGTACCCCGTTGGCCCGCTGCACGTCGTCGGCGACCTGCGGGACCATGCTCGCCACGCCGGGCTGGAACAGCGCGGTGGCCGCCCCGCTGAGGAACTGGAGGACGACGACCCCGGCCAGCGAGGTCGTACCGGTGGCGAACAGCACCGCCATGCCCGCCTGGATCGTCAGCCGGACCAGGTCCGCGAGAACCATCATCCGGCGCGGGGTGAAGCGGTCGGCGAGCACTCCGCCGAAGAGCATGCACAGGGCGAGCGCGGCCATCCAGGCGCCGAGCGCGTACCCGACGCCCGACGAGCCGTACCCGGCGTCGATCAGACCGACGGAGAGGGCTACGGGCAGCATCGCGTCGCCCAGCAGGGAGCCGGTGCGGGCGCCGAAGTAGAGGCGGAAGTTGCCCGTCCACACGGATGCCGCGGGCGGCGCCGCCCCGTTCCGCCCGGTCGTGGTGCCGCTCATGCGGTCCCACGCCTTCCGGGGCGCCCGGACGCACCGGTGGCATCGGCCGCGTCACCGCTCCCGCCCGGGGCGAACCCCGGCCGTGCGGCACTGATGATCTCCACGGTTCTCCTTCGGGGAAGTGCGACTGGTTCGCGTACGACAGGACGGCGCGGGCCCGTACGGCCCGCGCCCTTCCCGGTTTCCGGGCAGCGTACGGAGGGCGCCTGGTCGCGCGGCCAGAACGAATCCATAGCCGAGACGGCCGCCACGGACCGCGTACAGAACCGGAAGAACCCGCGCTGACCTGCGGCGACGCGTCTCCACCGGAGGACCCTTTGACCGGGGCGGCAGAAATCGCGGCGCCCTCGCCGACGGACCGGTACGCCCTTGGCGGTGGGCCGGTACGCCCTCAGCGGGCCCGCAGGTCCCGGAAGCCCGCGAGACCCATGCCGTCGAAGATCAGCAGCGCCCGGCGCCAGTGCCCGAACGAACCGCCCCGGTCGCCCAGCACCCGGCACGCGTCCCCGAGCACCAGGTGGCTGCGCGCCTCGCCGGGCCGGTGACCGGTCTCCTGGTGCAGGGCGAGCGCCCGCCGGGCGTCGTCGAGCGCCCGCTCCGGCTCGCCGAGGACCACCCGCGCCTGCGCCAGGACATTGAGGGCGGAGGCCTCCAGCACCCGGAACCCGGCCTCCTGGGCGAGGGCCAGGGCCCGGTGCGCGGTGGCGTGCGCGTCCTCGAAGGCCCCCAGGCGCAGCCGCACGGCGGCCAGCCCGACCAACGCGGACACCTGGGGATAACGGTCGTCGACCACCTCCGCCAGGTCCAGCGCCGACCGGTATCCGGCCGAGGCTCCCGCCAGGTCCCCGGCCCGTTCCCGCGCCACGCCCAGCGAGAAGTACGCGTTGGACTCGAGACGCCGGTTGCGCACGGACCGCGCGGAGTCCAGCGCCGAACGCGCCAGCCGCGTCGCCGACGCGTGGTCGCCCCGGTCCGCGTGGGCCGAGGCCAGACAGCTCAACGCCACCGTCCCGCTGGCCTTGTTGCCGCTGATCCGGTGCACGCGCAGGGACTCTTCCACCACCCGGATCGCGTTCAGCGGGCGGCCCATGGCCCGGTGAACGACCCCCAGGTTGGTGTGTGCGACGGCCTCGCCGCCCAGCGCGCCCAGGTCCCGGAAGATCCGGGCGGCCTGCGTGTAGTGGGCGACGGCCTCCGGCAGCCGCCCCAGCTTCCAGCCGATCAGCCCCAGGTTCATCAGGTCGTCGGCCGCGCCCGCCCCCTCGGTCTGCCCGGACAGCCCGCGCGCCCTCAGGAACAGCCCGGACGCCGTGCGCATCGCGCCGTTCTCCTGGTGCGCGGCCCCGATCCGGCGCAGCGCGGCGGCCTGCCCGTCGGCCCAGTCGGCCGAGGCGGCCAGTTGCAGCGCGTCGGCGTACTGGTCCTGGGCCGCCGCGTTGTGCCCCTGTGCCCAGTGGCAGTCGGCGATCCGCAGCCGGGCCGCCGACCGGGCCCTGAGGTCCCCGTCGGCGGTCGCCGCCGCGAGCCCGGCCTCCGCGACCGCCAGGCACTCGGTGGTGTACGTGCCCTGCGAGAGAAAGCCGTGCAGCGCCTCCGCCAGCCGCCAGGCGGTCCGGTGCTCCCCGGCCTCCGCAGCGGACAGCACCGCGCCGATCAGGTTCTCGCGCTCGCTCTCCAGCCATTCGGTGGCCCGTTCGGTGTCGGCCGCGGTCCGCTCCCCGGGGGCTTGCGGGTACAGGACCAGCGAGGCCTCCCGGGCGCCCCGCGTGTACCAGTCGAGCAGCCGCCGTCGCGCCCCGCGCTCGTCGTCGGCGACCAGCTCGCGCGCGTAGGAGCGGAGCAGGTCGTGCATGCCGAACCGGCCGGGGCCCGGCTGCTGGACCAGATGGGCGTGGGCCAGCGTCCGCAGCAGCCGCCCGGCCTCGCCCGGGGCCGCGTCGGTCAGCGCCGCCGCGCCGGGTGCGGTGATGTCGGGCCCCGGGGCGAGCCCGAGCAGCCGGAACATGCGCCGGGCGGGCCCGGACAGCGCCTCGTACGAGAGGCGGAAGGCGGCCCGTACCGCGGACCGTTCGTCGTCCTCCAGCCGGAGCCCGCCGAGCGGGCCGCCGTCCGCGAGCTCCGCGCAGTACTCCGCGATCCCGAGCGTCCGGCGGGCGAGCAGCGCGGCCCCGGCGATCCGGAGCGCCAGCGGCAGCCGACCGCACAGCCCGGCCAGCTCCGTCACGGCGTCCGGCTCGGCGGCCACCCGTCGCTCGCCGAGTACGCGGGTGAGCAGGATGCGGGCCTCGTCCGGGCGCAGCACGTCCAGGCCGAGCGGTCGGGCCCCGTCGTTGGCGACGAGCCCCGAAAGGTGGGTGCGGCTGGTGACGACGGTCCGGCAGTCGCCGTCGCCCGGCAGCAGCGGACGCACCTGGCCGGCCCCGGCCGCGTCGTCCAGCACGATCAGCAGCCGGCGGCCCGTGAGCAGGGTGCGCAGCAGCGCGGCCGCCTCGTCCTCGTCGGGCGGCACCTGCCCCGGAGCCACCCCCAGGGACCGCAGGAAGCGGGCCAGGACGTCCACGGGGCGCAGGGCGGGCAGCGGCGAGTGGCCCTGGAGGTTCACGAAAAGCTGCCCGCCGGGGAAGCGGTCGCGGTGGGCGTGGGCCCAGTGCAGCACGAGGGCCGTCTTGCCCGCGCCGGGCGGACCGATCACGGTCACGATCGGGGTGTGCCCGGCCGGGTCGTCGTCCAGCAGCGCGTCCAGCTCGCGCAGTTGCCGCTCGCGGCCGGTGTACCAGGAGGTCCCGTACGGCAGTTGGGCGGGTGGCACCGGGGCTCCGGTGGGCCGCGGGGCATCGGCGTGCTGCGGAGCTTCCTCGTGCTCCGGGTCTCCGGGGTGTGCGGGACGGGGCAGCTGCCGACGCAGGACGCGTAGATGCGCGTCGCGGATCTCGTCGCCGGGGGAGATGCCGAGCTGATCGTCGAGCCGGTCCCGGAAGGCGGTGAACACCTTGAGCGCGGCGGCCTGTTCGCCGCAGGAGGCGAGCGTGAGCACCAGCCGGGCGTGCACCCCTTCGTGCAGCGGGTCGCCGCCCGCCACCGGCCACAGCAGCCGTACGGACTGCTCGGGGCGGCCCAGCTCCAGGGCCAGGTCGGCGTGGTGCAGAGCGGCCTCGGTACGGCTCTCCGCGACGGCGACGGCGGCCGGATGCTGCTGCAGCCCCGGATCCAGGTCCGCGAACAGCGGGCCGCGCCAGCACTGGAGCGCGGCCGTCAGCGAGTCGAAGGCCGACTCGCGGGAGCCCGCGCCCCGTAACCGCTCGGCGCGGGCCACCAGCTCCTGGAAACGCCCCAGGTCCGTCTGGTTCCGGTCGGCCCGGAGCACGTAGCCGCCCGGGACCCGCTCCACCCCGGGACCCCCGGGGCGCGACCCGTCCGGCGCCAGGCTCCGGCGCACCTGGCTGACGTAGGTGTGGACCAGGCTCCGGTACGAGCTGGGCGGACCGGCCGGCCACAGCGCGTCCACCAGCTCCTGCCGGGTGACCGGCTGCGGATGCCTGAGCACCAGCAGTCCGATGGTCCGCCGCAGCATGGGGCGGGCGACCAGCACCTCGCTGCCGCCCCGCCGCACCGCGAGCGTGCCGAGCACGAGCAGCCGCAGCTCCCCGCCCGCCCGCTCCGCCTCTCCCCGTACGGCGGAACGCAGGGACGCCGCCTCGGCGTCGGTCAGCCCCAGCGCGGTGACCAGCCGTCGCACCGTGCCCGACTGCGGCTGCCGGACCCGGCCGTTCTCGATGTCACGCAGCGCCCGCGTACTCATCCCGGCCCGGGCCGCCAGCTCGCGCTGACTCAGTGAGGCACGCACGCGCAGCGACCGGATCCAGCTTCCGGCCGGGCCGGAAATGATTTCCGAGACTTCTTGCGAAATTCCCTTCCCTGCCGAGAACCGGTCTGTCACGGAGCGCCCCTGTTCATGGACTTCGACGATTCCGGAGTATTGGTCGGAGCGATACGCGCAAACGGTCGAACCGGCATCAAACCGCCCGTCGGGGAAAAGACCCAAGAATAATAAAGGGATTTTCACCGGATGAGGAATGCCCCGGACGGACCGTGAGGGATGACGAGGCGCCCGGTGCCACCGCCCAAAAGCGCGGCAGCAGGGCAGCGGGATCAGGCTCCTCGCGCGTACGCGGGTAGCAGGTGGCGAGCGTCTGCCCTCGGGCCCGCAGTCCGGGACGGTCCCTCTGGAGAAGAACCGCCCGGCGGCCCGCGTCCGAGCCGGCCGATATGGGACATGGCGCCCGGATATCCGGCCCGTATTCCCGCTCGCACGCGGGAGCGGACCCATTTGCCGCGCTGTGCCGTTCACGTCGGATGCGAGTGCGTGAGGGATTTTCACATTGCCGGGTCGATCCGCTCCGGAGAACCGACCGCGCCCAAGCGGATTACGCAAGCGGCCGGTCGGGCCCGCCCCCCCCGCAGGAGCAAGGGCCCCTCGGACGAGCCGGCGGCCCGTCGCCCGCAGCGGCGGGCACCCGGTCGTCCCCGGCCGCGCGCTCGCCCGCGCCGTGGCACGTGTCGCGCCGTCATGAAGGAGGCCGTGTCCGGGCGGCGGGTCCGCACAGGCCGGCGGATGCCCGGAGCCGAACAGCGAAGCGCCCACCCGGCCGGAGCCGGATGGGCGCTTCTTCGCAGATCCACGGGCTTGCGCCCGCTGCTGCTGTCGGTAGGCCGTGTGGGACTCGAACCCACAACCAACGGATTAAAAGTCCGCTGCTCTGCCAATTGAGCTAACGGCCCCTGACGCATCACCCCTGAGCATAGCCCGCCGGGGCCCGGCGGCCGATCGGGTATCGGCCATCGGGCCCCGGCAGGGCGAAAATCCGCGGACCTTCAGCAGGTCATCGGGCTCGGGTGTCAGCCGTTGCGCTTCCAGCGGGGCTTGTCGTCGCGGCGGCCGAAGGAGCTGCTGCCGGAGCCGCGGTGGTCGTCACGGCGGCCGGTCGGGCGGTCGCCGCCGCCGGAGCGGAAGCCGCCCGAGGGGCGGTCGTCGCGGCGGTCGCGGTTGAACGGGCGGTCACCACCGCTGGAGCGGAAGCCGCCGGAGGGGCGGTCGTCGCGGCGGTCGCGGTTGAACGAGGGGCGGTCGTCGCGGCGGTCGAAGGACCGGCCACCACGGTCGTCCCGGCGGTCGTCACGACGGTAACCACCGCGGTCACCGCCACGGTTGTCGCGGCGCTCGAAGTTGCCCCGGTCGTCCCGGCGCTCGTCACGGGCGGCGGGCTGCTCCGGCACGGAGACGGCGGCCTCGGCGGCGGCCTCCGCCTCGGCGGCGGCCTCGGCCACCGCGGCCTCGGGGTCCTCGCCCCGCTCGCGCGCGGCCCGGGCCACCAGACGGTCGGCCTCCTCGCGCAGCTCACCGGCACGGCGCTGGACGCGCTCCAGCTGCTTCGTCAGGTCGGCGACCTCGCGCTCGGCCTGACGGGCGGCGTTGGCGGCGGAGTCGGCCTGGACCTCGGTCAGCGAACGGGCACCGGTGATCTCGGCGACCTCCGGGTCGAAGGCGCCCGCCCCGCCCACGATGTGGCGCGATGCGTCGACGCCCGCGTCCTCCATCAGGCGGAAGATCTGACGGCGCTGGTGCGGCAGCGCCAGCGAGACCACGACACCCGACTTGCCGGCCCGGGCGGTACGGCCCGAGCGGTGCAGGTAGTCCTTGTGGTCACCGGCCGGGTCCACGTTCAGCACCAGGTCGATGCCGTCGACGTGGATGCCGCGGGCGGCGACGTCGGTCGCGACGAGCGCGTTGACGTAACCGTCCTTGAAGTCCGCGAGCACCCGGGTACGGGCGCCCTGCGTCATGCCGCCGTGCAGCGCGTCCGCCTTGACGCCCGCCTCGACGAGCTGCTCGGCGATGCGGTCGGCGCCCAGCTGGGTGCGGACGAAGATGATCGTGCGGCCCTTGCGGGCGGCGATGGCGGAGGTGACCGGCGCCTTGTCCTTCGGCTTCACGACGAGGACGTGGTGCGTCATGGTCGTGACGTTGCCCTGGGCGCTGTCGACCTCGTGGCTCACCGGGTTGTCCAGGTAGCGCTTGACCAGCGTGCCGATCTCGTTCTCCATCGTGGCGGAGAAGAGCATGCGCTGACCGCCGGCCGGGATCTGGTCCAGCAGCTCGGTGACCTCGGGCAGGAAGCCCAGGTCGGACATCTGGTCGGCCTCGTCGAGGACGGCGACCTGGACGTTCTCCAGGGAGCAGGCGCCCCGGTTGATGATGTCGCGCAGCCGGCCCGGGGTGGCGACGAGGACGTCGACACCGCGCTCCAGCGCGTAGATCTGGTTGCCCATCGACGTACCGCCGCAGACGACCTTCATCTTCAGGCCGAGCACGTCGCCGTACGGCTGGAGCGCGTCCGCGACCTGCATCGCGAGCTCACGCGTCGGGGTGAGGATGACGGCGCGGGGCTTCTTCTTCTCGGTGTGCCCGTCGGCCAGCGCGGCCAGGGTCGGCAGACCGAAGGAGAGCGTCTTGCCGGAGCCGGTACGGCCGCGGCCCAGGATGTCCTTGCCGGCCAGGGCGTCCGGGATGGTCGCGGCCTGGATCGGGAACGGGGCCGTCACACCGTTCTGCGCGAGCTTGCGGACGATGCCCTCGGGCAGGCCCAGGTCGGCGAAGGTGATCGTCGGCTCGGCCGGAGCGTCCTCGGTGTCGTCACCCTCCGACTGCTCGACCTGCTCGGCCTGCTCGTCGCGCTCGGTGTTCTCGACACGCTCGGCGCTCTCGGCGCTCTGAGTGTTCTCGGGGTTCTCGGTCTGCTCGACCTGCTCGACGTCTTCGACGTTCTCGGGCAGGACGGCGCGGTCAGAACTGGAAATTGACATGCGAAATGCGAAACCTTCCGGAGTCTCGGCACGCGCCCGTAACTCCGTGATTCGCAATTTCGACCGCCTCAATGCGGTCCAGCCACGGCAAGGGAGAGTACGCGCCACACGGCGCGCTTCTGTTTCGGCGCCGGGCAATGGGATCAAACGATCTACTACCATACGCACTCCTCCCCACATCGCGCAAACCGGCCTTCCGTGACCTGCGCTACACCGGCTCCGTCCGAGGAAGGGCCCCGGGCTCCCGCGCCGCTGCCGGACCCCGCTCGAACCCCGGTGCCTCGCCGCGGACCTGGGCGGCGGGCGAGGCGGACGGCAGCGGCGGGGACCCCGGCTCCTCCGGCTCGGGTGAGCCCGGCGGCTCGGGCGCCTCCGGCCCGGACGAATCCGGCGGCTCGGGCTCCTGCGGCACCCCGGGCCCCGGCTTCGATGACGACGGCTTCGGCACCGGCGCGCCCCGCGGCGGCTCGGCGCCGCCGTCCGCCCCCGCGCCCGCCCCGCCGCCCGGGAGCGCGCCCCCGGGCGTGGCCGAGGAGGCGGCGGCCCCGCCCGGCCGCGGGGAGTGTTCGGCCTCCCGCTCGGAGTGCGCCCCCGTCCCGCCGACGGCCCGGACCCGCCCGGTGCCCTCCACCGTGCCGCCGTCCGGCCGGGCCGCGCTCCCACCGTGCCCGGGCGACGGTGACGGTGACGGGGAGGGCGAGGGCTTGGCGCCGCCCTCACCGATGCTCATGCAGCCGGTGGACGCGGCGACCGTCACGGCGACGACGGCCGCCCAGCGGGCGGGTGCGGGCAATTGGCGCACGGGAGGCACCTCCGGGGTACGGGGAAGAGAGGGGAGCGGCGCGGCAGGAGAAAGGGGTGGGCGCCGTGCCCAACTCCCGCCACCCCGCCGGGGACACGCCCCACCCCTCCCGGCCGCCCGGAAACGGTCCTCCGCGACGGGTCCTCGGCGACGCCTCTCCGCGGCGGGCCCCGCGCGACAGGTACGCGTGACGGCCCCGCGTGACGGCCCCGCGTGACGGGTCCGCCACGACCGGCCCCGGAACCGGCGCTTCCCGCCCTGCCTCGAATCGGCCCGCCCGGAATCGGCGCGGCTCGCGGACAATGGCCGTGTGCTGGAGATGACGCGAGAAGCCTTCGAAGAGCTGGTGTCCGACGCCCTGGACACGATCCCGCCCGAACTGACACGGATCATGGACAACGTGGCGGTCTTCGTGGAGGACGAGCCTCCGGCCGACGATCCCGAGCTCCTGGGGCTCTACGAAGGGACTCCGCTCACGGAACGGGGCGAGTGGTACGCCGGGGTCCTCCCGGACCGCATCTCGATCTACAAGGGCCCGACGCTGCGCATGTGCGAGACACCGGACGAGGTGGTCCACGAGGTCGCCGTGACCGTGGTCCATGAGATCGCCCACCACTTCGGCATCGACGACGAGCGCCTCCACGAACTGGGCTGGGGCTGATCCCGGACGGGCTCGCCGGGTCGCCTCCGCGACCTCCCGCGCGCCCGCGCACACCCCCTGCGGGCGCTCGCGGTAAACCGTTTTGGCGATAGCCGCCGCCATCCCATATGCTTCTCACGTCCCCGACGCGCCGGAAGGTGCGCAGGTGGGCCCTTAGCCCTCATCGTCTAGTGGCCCAGGACGCCGCCCTTTCAAGGCGGTAGCACGGGTTCGAATCCCGTTGGGGGCACGCTTTACCGTGTGCGAGACTTGTCTCGCACATTAGCTTGGTCCTGTGGAGCAGTTTGGAGTGCTCGCCACCCTGTCAAGGTGGAGGCCGCGGGTTCAAATCCCGTCAGGACCGCTGCAGCTCCTGGTGAGCTGCGTGGCTGGGTAGCTCAGTTGGTACGAGCGATCGCCTGAAAAGCGATAGGTCGCCGGTTCGATCCCGGCCCCAGCCACCACCCGAAGGCCCCGTCCGGTGGACGGGGCCTTCGTCGTGTCAGACCTCCTCCCGGTCCGCGTCGTTCACGCCCGCCCGGCCGCGCCACGCCCGTACCGCGAGAATCACCAGCACCACCGCGACCACGGCCACCAGGGCCATGGCGTCCGGTACCCGCTCCCCGACCCGCTGGGCCCACTGCTCGACGGCGAACGAGTCGTCCACGTCCAGCAGTCCGGGCAGCGCGGTCGTCCCGTCGTACACGAGGAACAGCGCGCCGAGGGCGATGAAGAAGAGTCCGGACAGCAGGGTCGTGGTGTGCAGCTCGAAGCGGCCGAGCCGGAAGGCCCGGCCGCGCAGCCAGGCCCGGCGACCCAGGTCGAAGCGTTCCCAGAGCAGCGCGAGCACGAAGAGCGGCACCGCCATGCCCAGGGCGTAGACGGCGAGCAGCAGCCCGCCGTAGACCGGGCTGCCGCTGACCGCCGCGACGGTGAGGACGCTGCCGAGGATCGGGCCCGCGCAGAAGCCGGCCAGTCCGTAGACCGCGCCCAGGGCGTAGACCGACAGGGCGGTGGTGGGGCGGATGCGGCCGCTGAGGGCGGCGATCCGGCGCGAGGCGAACCCCAGGCCGACGATCTGGGCGACGCCCAGCGCGATGATCAGCCAGCCGGCGCCGAGGACGAGCGCGTCCCGGTGCCGGTAGAAGAGCCGCCCGGCGAACGAGCCCGCCGCGCCGAGCGGGACCAGGGTCGTGGCCAGCCCGGCGTAGAAGATGCCGGTACGGGCCAGCAGACGTGAGGCGGAGCTGACGGAGTAGGCGAAGAAGGCGGGCAGCAGCAGGGCGCTGCACGGGCTGACCAGGGCGAGCAGCCCGCCGAGGAAGGCCGCGAAGTAGCCGATGTCCGCGGTCACTTGTCGCCGTCCGCGACGCCGTCAGCGGTGTCGTCCGCGGGCTTCTTCCCGCTGTCCTTGCCTGCGTCCTTGCCTGCGTCCTTCTCCGAGTCCTTGCCCGCGTCCTTCTTTGCGTCCTTCTCCGAGTCCTTCGCGTCCTGCCGCGCGCGGGCCTTCTCGGCGGCCGCGTCGATCGCCCGGGTGAAGGTCTCCATGGGCTGGGCCCCGGCGATCGGACGGCCGTTGACCAGGAACGACGGGGTGGAGGTCGCGCCGATCCCGTACCCCTGCTCCTGGTCCTTCGACACGGCGGCGTACGCGGCGGGGCTGTCCGCGTCCCGGACGAAGCGGTCGAGGTCCGCGACCCCGGCCTCGCGGGCGAGCGCCTTCAGCCGGTCCTTGTCGAAGCCCTTCTCCTTGGCCCCTTCGGCGTACGCGGCGGCGTGGAACTGCCAGAAGCGGTCCTGCTGCCCGGCGGCCCAGGCGGCGCGGGCGGCGGCCTCGGACCCGGCGCCGAAGATCGGGAAGTTGCGCCACTCGATGCGCAGGGTGCCGTTCTCGACGTACTTCTTCACCAGGGCGGGCTCGGTGTCGCGGGCGAACTTTCCGCAGTAGCCACACTTGAAGTCGGCGTACTCGATCAGCACCACGGGCGCGTCGGCACGGCCCTGCGCGAGCTTGTCACCGGCGTCGCGGCGGGCGAGCTTCTCCAGCTCCGGATAGACACCGGCGTCCGGGTCGGCGCTGACGTCGGCGATCGAGGAGGAACCGGAACCCGTTCGGTCGGGGGCGGTGGCCCGGTACGAGACGAAACCGAGCAGGGCGGCGGCGAGGACGACACCGGCGCCGTAGAGCAACGGCTTGCGGGACGCGGGCTTGCGCGCGGACGTGGGCGCGGACGGGGAAGGAGAAGGGGATGCGGACATGCGTGACTCCATGCGGAAAGAAGGGGTGGAAGGGACCGGTGGGGCGGTCGTCCTACACCCTCAGCACGGAGAGCTCGACGGGGGTGGGCGCGGCGGACACG
This sequence comes from Streptomyces sp. NPDC056347, assembly GCF_042262625.1. Lineage (NCBI taxonomy): Bacteria > Bacillati > Actinomycetota > Actinomycetes > Kitasatosporales > Streptomycetaceae > Streptomyces > Streptomyces sp. NPDC056347. Next base: position 40,520 of record NZ_JBHJQP010000039.1, read on the forward strand.
GGGGCGCGCCGTATCGGCCGGGCGGGCGGGTGGACCGGTGCTTGTCCGGTGGCGGCGGGCAGCCCCCATCCGGCGAGGCCGGGCGCCTGGTCGTACGCGGACCGGGACCGGCCCGGGAGGGAGGGGGCGTCGTCCTGCTTCCTGGTGCGGCCGCAGCCCGGGAGCGGGCGCCGGCCGGAGTCCGCCGCGACCACCGGGGCGTCCGGGGCATCCGGGTCCGCGTCGGCCGCCGCGTCCGTCGCCGCGCCGGCCGCCGTCGGGAGCGCGGCCGACGCGACCGGCTTCGCCGCCGAGTCGGTGACCGAGGCCCTTCCCGGTCCGCAGAACAGTCCCAGTACGACCGCGAGCACCGCCGTCAGGCAGTACCACTGCGTACGGGACACGGCGACCGGCCTTTCCGGACGGGGGCGACGGCTGACGGGGGCGACGGCTGGGGCTACGGGCGGGGGCGGCGGGTGATCAGCTGCCCGAAATGGTACGTGCTGTGATCCGGCCGCTCCGAGGGGTGCCCGGAAGGTGACCCGGACCGCACGAAATGCGTTCGCCGTTCTCCGCGCCCGGGTGAGATCCTGGGCTCCGTATGTCTACTTCCTTCGCTGATCTCCAGAACCGGCTCGGAGAGATCTCGCTCCGCGACGCGCACCGGCTCGGCCGCCGTCTCGAAGGGGCGCGCCGCATCCGTAAGCCCGAGGCCCGGCAGGCCGTGCTGGACGAGATCGCCGCCGAGGCCGGCAAGGCGGCCGAGCGGCTCTCGCTGCGGGCCGCCCGCGTGCCCGCCGTGTCCTACCCGGAACAGCTTCCGGTCAGCCAGAAGAAGGACGAGATCCTGGAGGCGATACGCGACCACCAGGTCGTGATCGTCGCCGGGGAGACCGGCTCCGGCAAGACCACGCAGATCCCGAAGATCTGCATGGAGCTGGGGCGCGGCGTCCGGGGCATGATCGGGCACACCCAGCCGCGCCGGATCGCGGCCCGTACGGTCGCCGAGCGCGTCGCGGACGAGCTGAGTACGCCGCTGGGCGAGGCGGTCGGCTGGAAGGTACGTTTCACCGACCAGGTGAACCCCGACGCGACGTTCGTGAAGCTGATGACGGACGGCATCCTCCTCGCGGAGGTCCAGACCGACCGCGAGCTGCGCGCCTACGACACGATCATCATCGACGAGGCCCACGAGCGGTCGCTGAACATCGACTTCCTGCTCGGCTATCTGGCCCGGCTGCTGCCCAAGCGCCCGGACCTGAAGGTCGTCATCACCTCCGCGACGATCGACCCCGAGCGCTTCGCCCGCCATTTCGGCGACGCCCCGATCGTCGAGGTCAGCGGCCGTACGTACCCGGTCGAGGTGCGCTACCGCCCGCTGCTGGAGGAGGACGGCGACGACGCCGACCGCGACCAGATCACCGCGATCTGCGACGCCGTCGACGAGCTCCAGTCCGAGGGGCCCGGCGACATCCTGGTCTTCCTCTCCGGCGAGCGGGAGATCCGCGACACCGCGGACGCGCTGAACAAGCGCAACCTCCGGCACACCGAGGTGCTCCCGCTGTACGCCCGGCTCTCGCACGCCGAGCAGCACCGGGTGTTCCAGCGCCACACCGGGCGGCGGATCGTGCTCGCGACCAACGTCGCCGAGACCTCGCTGACGGTCCCCGGAATCAAGTACGTGATCGACCCGGGCAGCGCCCGGATCTCCCGCTACAGCCACCGCACCAAGGTCCAGCGGCTGCCGATCGAGCGGATCTCGCAGGCCAGCGCCAACCAGCGCAAGGGCCGCTGCGGCCGTACGTCGGACGGCATCTGCATCCGGCTGTACTCCGAGGACGACTTCCTGACCCGGCCGGAGTTCACCGACCCGGAGATCCTCCGTACCAACCTCGCCTCCGTCATCCTCCAGATGACCGCGGCCGGTCTCGGCGACATCGAGAAGTTCCCCTTCATCGACCCGCCGGACCACCGCAACATCCGCGACGGCATCCAGCTCCTCCAGGAGCTCGGCGCGCTGGAGCAGGGCGAGAAGTCCGCGGGCGAGAAGAAGGGGCAGCGGCTCACCCAGCTCGGCCGGCAGCTCTCCCAGCTGCCCGTCGACCCGCGCCTGGCCCGCATGGTCATCGAGGCCGAGCGCAACGGCTGCGTCCGCGAGGTCATGGTGATCGCGTCGGCGCTCTCCATCCAGGACCCGCGCGAGCGGCCCTCCGAGAAGCAGACGCAGGCCGACCAGCAGCACGCCCGCTTCAAGGACGAGACCTCCGACTTCCTGGCCTTCCTCAACCTGTGGCGGTACATCCGCGAGCAGCAGAAGGAGCGCGGCTCCTCCAGCTTCCGCCGGATGTGCAAGCAGGAGTACCTGAACTTCCTGCGCATCCGCGAATGGCAGGACATCTACTCCCAGCTGCGCACGGTCGCCAAACAGATGGGGATCGGGCTCAACGAGGAGGACGCGCCGGAGCAGGCGGTGCACGTCTCGCTGCTCTCCGGGCTGCTCTCGCACATCGGGCTGAAGGACACCGAGAAGAACGAGTACCTGGGCGCGCGCAGCGCCAAGTTCGCGATCTTCCCCGGTTCGGCGCTCTTCAAGAAGCAGCCGCGGTTCGTGATGTCGGCCGAGCTGGTCGAGACCTCCCGGCTGTGGGCCCGGGTCAACGCCAGGGTCGAGCCGGAGTGGATCGAGCCGGTGGCGCAGCACCTCCTCAAGCGCACCTACAGCGAGCCGCACTGGGAGAAGGACCAGGCGGCGGTGATGGCGTACGAGCGGGTCACGCTCTACGGGGTCCCGATCATCGCCCAGCGCAAGATCAATTTCGGCCGTATCGACGCCGAGACCTCCCGCGACCTGTTCATCCGCAATGCCCTGGTCGAGGGCGACTGGCGGACCCACCACCAGTTCTTCCACGACAACCGCAAGCTCCTCGGCGAGGTCGAGGAGCTGGAGCACCGTGCCCGGCGCCGCGACATCCTCGTGGACGACGAGACGCTCTTCGACTTCTACGACCGGCGCATCCCCGAGCACGTGGTCTCCGGGGCGCACTTCGACTCCTGGTGGAAGCACAAGCGCCGGGACGAGCCGGACGCGCTGGACTTCGAGCGCTCGATGCTCATCAACGAGAAGGCCGGCGCCGTCACCAAGGACGACTACCCGGACTCCTGGCGCCAGGGGAAGCTCAAGTTCAAGGTCACGTACCAGTTCGAGCCGGGCGCGGACGCCGACGGGGTGACCGTCCACGTCCCGCTCCAGGTGCTCAACCAGGTCACCGCCGAGGGCTTCGACTGGCAGATCCCGGGCCTGCGGGAGGACGTGGTCACGGAGCTGATCCGCTCGCTGCCCAAGCCGATCCGCCGCCACTACGTCCCCGCGCCGAACTACGCCGACAAGTTCCTCGACCGGGCCGTACCGCTCCAGGAGCCGCTGACGGTCACGCTGGCCCGCGAGCTCCAGCGGATGGTCGGCGTCCCGGTCACGGCCGACGACTTCGACCTGGACCGGGTACCGGACCACCTGAAGATCACGTTCCGGATCGTCGACGAGCGGCGCCGCAAGGTGGCCGAGGACAAGGACCTGGAGGCGCTGAAGCTCCAGCTGCGCCCGAAGGCCCGTCAGGCGCTCTCCAAGGCCGCAGCGGCCACGGCGGGGCCCTCGGGCGAGTCGATCGAGCGCTCGGGCCTCACGGACTGGACGATCGGCACGCTGAACAGGCTCTTCGAGACCCGGAGGGCGGGCCAGCCGGTCAAGGCGTATCCCGCGCTGGTCGACCAGGGCGACACCGTCGCCGTACGGCTCTTCGACACCGAGGCCGAGCAGCAGCAGGCGATGCGGCTGGGCACCCGGAAGCTGATCATGCTGAACGTGCCGGTGAATCCGGCGAAGTTCGTCTCCGACCAGCTGACGAACCAGCAGAAGCTCGCCCTGTCCCGCAATCCGCACGGCTCCGTCCAGGCGCTCTTCGAGGACTGCGCGACGGCGGCGGCCGACCGGCTGATCGGCGTCCACGGCGGCCCGGCCTGGGACGAGGAGTCGTACCGGAAGCTGTACGACAAGGTGCGCACCGATCTCGTCGCGCTGACCGAGCACACGGTGAAGCAGGTCCAGCAGGTGCTGGCCGCCTGGCAGTCCTGCGAACGGCGCCTGAAGGCGACCAACAGCCTGGTCCTGGTCGACAACGTCGCCGACGCCCGCGACCAGCTGGCCGCCCTCGTGCCGCCCGGCTTCGTCACGAGGACCGGGCTGCGCAGGCTGCCCGACCTGATGCGCTATCTGGTCGCCGTGGACCGCAGGCTCCAGCAGATGCCGACGGCCGCCCAGCGCGACACCACGCGCATGGAGAAGGTCCACGAGATGCAGGACGAGTACGCCTGGCTGCTGGAACAACTGCCGCAGGGCAGGCCCGTGCCGCAGGAGGTCCTGGAGATCCGCTGGATGATCGAGGAGCTGAGGGTCAGCTACTTCGCGCACGCCCTGGGCACCGCGTACCCGGTCTCCGACAAGCGGATCGTGAAGGCGATCGACGCGGCGGCACCGTGAAAGGGACCGACCGGACGGGCTGTTTCGGGCGGTACGACAGGCCGTTCCGGGCGTGACCGGGCCACCACCTTCGGTGAGTTCGACCTGAGCCTCTGACCTGCTGTACAGTCTGTCTTCGCAGCCAGCCGCAAGGCCGGAAGCGAAAAGCCTGGTCCTGTGGAGCAGTTTGGAGTGCTCGCCACCCTGTCAAGGTGGAGGCCGCGGGTTCAAATCCCGTCAGGACCGCAGTAACGAAAGCCCGGATCCTTCTGGATCCGGGCTTTCGCGCGTTCCGCCCCGTGGTTGGTGACGGGTGACCGGTGGCCGTGCTCGCGGTCCGTGGTCACCGGCCTGCCTGTGGTCGGCGGTTGGCGGCCCGTGGAGGGGAGGACGGCTGTCATGGCCCGTGCTCCCGTGCTTTCGCGCTTTTGTGCTCCGCGGACCTGCCGTTGGCCGCGGAGCGCTTGGCGGCCGGCCTTCTCGTCCCGTTCGGCCCGCCCGGATCCCGACCCGCCCGCCCTTCGGCCTCTGTAGCCCGCCCTGGGGCCCGCGACGGCTCGCCGTGCCCGGATTCCGCTCCGAGTGGCCGAACGCGCCCGTAGGGGCCCTGTGTGGCTTTCCGGGAGCCAGGGACGAAAGTCCTGCGGGTGGGTGACCAATGGCAGGCCGTTCCGCCCCCTCGCGGTGGCAGGCTCGTACATAACAAGGCTCAGGCAGTGTGACGGGAGTCACCAAAGCAGTTTTGCGGAGTGGGGATCTTACGCCCGCCCTACAAGTAGCGAATTTAATATGTGCAATTGCACCTCCCGGATGAGGGTGCGGCAAGACAGTTTCCGATCGCCCGATCTGACCTCCTCGATCGTGCTGGAACAGTCCCGAACGGACTCGCTCAAACCCGCACCCGGTCCGAACAGAAACAGGACGCACGGTTTCCTGTGGCGGCCCGTACGGACCCCTGTGGACCGCTGTGACGCGTACGACCCCGCGCGGGCTTCCGGCGGCAGCTCCGGCGGTCCGGCCCGGCACCCTTTCCGCGCGCACAAAAAAAGATCGCGCTGGACCCGGCGGAGTCCAGCGCGATCGAATGACGCACCTGCGTTTCACAGGTGTGGCGCCCGTTGGGGCGGGCGCCCGTCATGTGGAGCCATGGGGTGGGCCCGTACGAGTTGGGGGACTCGGAAGGCCCGGGTGGAGCGGCGTGGCAGGGGGTGTGTCAGGCCTCGCTGCGCTGCTGCGGAATACCCGCAAGCAGTGCGCGGACCTCTGCCTCGCGGTACCGGCGGTGTCCACCGAGCGTGCGGATGGACGTGAGCTTGCCGGCCTTGGCCCAGCGGGTAACCGTCTTCGGGTCCACGCGGAACATCGTGGCAACCTCAGCCGGGGTCAGCAGCGGCTCGGCATCAGGGGTGCGAGCGGTCATGAGCGGCCTCCTCGGGAGAACCGAACCATCTCGGTTCTTTCCTCTAAATTCTGCACCTTGACCCGCGTTGCCCGAAATGGCGGACGCGGGCCGAGTCGGTTATAGGACGAACGGCTTGTCCTCGGCACTACAACTACACCATCCGTCCAGCCACGTCGGCCAAACCGATGGAATTGCCCTCCCAGGTGTTCATCAGCGACGGAAGCCGATGGACCATGCCATAGCGGACAGTCACTCTTCAGTGACGATCAGTCACAGAGTGATCAGGAGCCATCAGACCCCCCATAGCGTGCAATGCTGAGCATTCCGCCCTTAGTTGGACGGAGAGAGCCCTCCCCGGGCTCCTTGTCCTATTTTGGCATGAGGAGTGGGTAAGGGCGCAAGAGCCCAGATAGTGCAGTCCATCACGCTTGAGCCAAAGGCCCGGTTCGGGACGTAGGTCCCACGACCGCAGGAGTGTGATTCTGCCTCTTCAGCCCCACAGATCACAGCGAAGAGCGAGCGCGCTGCCTCCGGGCCGCCCTCCGACCACCCTCCGACCGCCTCCGAACCGCCCTCCGACCGGCTCTGAGCCGCCCTCCGACCGGCTCCGAACTGTCTCCGCGCCCGGTCAGTTGGCGAACTGACGGTCTCTCACCGCACGCCAGCGCTCGGCCAGCCGCCCGTACGCCTCGCCCGCCGCGTCGGTGTCACCGGCCCGCAGCGCCGCGATGCCCTCCGCCACATCGGCCGCCGACCGGTCCGCCGCGAGCTGCTCGGCCGGGAGCGCGTGCACCAGGCCGCCGTAGTCCAGCTCGACCAGGGCCCGCGGATGGAACTCCTCCAGCCAGCGCCCCACGTCGACGAGCCCCTCGGTCAGCGAGCCCTCCGCCACCGAGTCCCGCAGCGTCCTCAGCCCGCGGGCCAGCCGGCGACGGGCCTGCACCATCGGCGTCCGGTATCGCAGCACCGGCGCGGCCCCGTCCCCGCCCGCCGTGTGCTCGCGTTCCTCGTCGTCGAAGAGCACGAACCACCGCACCGGCACCTGCCACAGCGCGGAGCGGATCCACGGCCTGGCATCCGGATTCCGCTCCGCCCATCGCTCGTGGTCCGCCGCCGCCTGCCCGCGTACCACCGGCGGCAGCACCGCGTCGAGCACCGGCCCGGGGAACAGCTCCGCCAGCTCCTCCATCGCCAGCCAGCCGCGCAGCCTGGTCCGCCACGGGCAGACGCACACCACCCCGTCGACCTCGGCGACGAACGCGTCCCCGCTCTCGTGCGCCGGTACGGCGGCCGGCGGGGTGGCCGCCAAATCGGCCAGCGAGCGGCGCAGTTCGTCCTGGGCCGTGGGTGTCCCGGGCTGTCCGGCGTACCGCGCCCAGTGCGTGCGCTCGGGCTCCGGGAAGGCGGCCAGCGGCTCGTACACCCGGAGATAGGACGCATAAGGGACAAGTACCGAAGACACCACCGACATGCAGCAGATCGTGTCACGCCCGTACTCCGCCGGGGGGTGATCCGGGGCAGGACGGCCGATCCGCGCCCCCGCAGGACATACCCTCTTGCCCAGTCGGACCGGCCGTGCCGGTCCGGCCGCGGCCCTCCCCACCTTCAGGAGGGTCGTCGCCGCTTCGTAATTGGGAGTCACCACAGTGACCGATGTGACCGGCGCGCCCGTCGACGTACTGCACACCCTGTTCCGTTCGGACCAGGGTGGCCACGAACAAGTCGTGATATGTCAGGACCGGGCCAGCGGCCTCAAGGCCGTCATCGCGCTCCATTCCACCGCCCTGGGCCCGGCCCTCGGCGGCACCCGTTTCTACCCGTACGCCTCCGAGGCGGAGGCCGTCGCCGACGCGCTGAACCTCGCGCGCGGCATGTCGTACAAGAACGCCATGGCCGGGCTCGACCACGGTGGCGGCAAGGCCGTCATCATCGGCGACCCCGAGCGGATCAAGTCGGAGGAGCTGCTGCTGGCCTACGGCCGGTTCGTGGCCTCGCTCGGCGGGCGTTACGTGACGGCCTGCGACGTCGGCACCTACGTCACCGACATGGACGTGGTCGCCCGCGAGTGCCGCTGGACCACCGGCCGTTCGCCCGAGAACGGTGGCGCCGGCGACTCCTCGGTGCTCACCTCCTACGGCGTTTTCCAGGGCATGCGGGCCTCCGCCCAGCACCTCTGGGGCGACCCGACGCTGCGTGGCCGAAAAGTAGGGGTCGCCGGAGTCGGCAAGGTCGGGCACCACCTTGTCGAGCACCTGCTCTCGGACGGTGCGGAGGTCGTGATCACGGACGTCCGCGAGGAGTCCGTACGCCGGATCACCGAGCGGCACCCCGAGGTCTCCGTCGTGGCGGACACCGAAGCGCTGATCCGTACCGAGGGCCTCGACATCTACGCGCCCTGTGCGCTCGGCGGCGCGCTGAACGACGAGAGCGTCCGGGTGCTCACGGCCAAGGTGGTGTGCGGCGCGGCCAACAACCAGCTGGCGCACCCCGGCATCGAGAAGGACCTCGCGGACCGGGCGATCCTGTACGCGCCCGACTACGTGGTGAACGCGGGCGGGGTCATCCAGGTCGCCGACGAGCTGCACGGCTTCGACTTCGACCGGTGCCGCGCCAAGGCCTCGAAGATCTTCGACACCACGCTGGCGATATTCGCACGTGCGAAGGAAGACGGCATCCCGCCGGCCGCCGCGGCCGACCGGATCGCCGAGCAGCGGATGGCCGAAGCGCGCCGGAGCTGACGGTGCCGGACGCGTCACCGCGCGTCCCCGGCGCCCCGCGGGACCCCTGTGGTCCACCGACCCGCCGACCGGCGAGAGAAGACTCACGCC